>DASZWE010000551.1:0-3452 GCA_035546735.1 Puia sp. | reverse complement strand
CCGATAAATATTCTTTTGGGCGACTTCCCCGCAGGCCAGGAAGCAACACCCCTCGAGCTCACTTCCGAAAAATCCCCGTGCAGGTCTACATGGGGATCGAATACCCATTTCTCCTTCCCGTCCATTGCTCCCACGGCGATCACCCTGTCGCTGGGTGTGCTGAAATACAATATGCCTCCGATCATGATAGGCGTAGCCTCAAAAGCAGCTTTCTCCGAAGCTCCAGTCCCCTCGTATGTCTTTAGCTCGCCGGTGCGATAGACCCACGCCAGCTTGAGATGACTTACATTGCGATCGTTGATCTGCTGCAATCCGGCATAACGCTCGCCCCCTGCGTTGCAGCCATAAAAGGGCCAGGCTTGGTCGGGCGACTGCCCCAGGACGGTTGCACAATGTGCCAGGGCGGCGACGGCCAGTATCCAGAATTTCATGATATGCATATGATTTATTTTATCCTAAACTACTGAGCCATCCGGCCCTGTACAATAATCTTTGACGAATGGACGATGACCGTTGACGGATAGTATTTAATAATTAATTAATTTACCATTCCCTTTTGCTTTATCTACTTTGCGCAAAATGGGCATAATGAAGGATTTAATGAAAAGAAAAACGATAGCAAGGGACATTTCCTGGCTTTCATTCAATGGCAGGGTTTTGCAGGAGGCCGCGGATAATTCTGTTCCTCTCCGCGAAAGGATACGGTTTTTAGGCATCTTCTCGAACAATATGGATGAATTCTTCCGGGTCAGAGTGGCAACCCTGAAAAGGATGAGCGAATACAGCGGCCGGCGGGGGAAGATCAACATGCACCTGGAAGTGTCCCCTGACAAAATACTCAACGACATACAATCCATGGTGCTCGAACAGAACGAAGAGTTCGACACTATCTGGAGCGACATCCGTAAAGAGCTGGAAAAGGAAAAGATCTTTTTGATCAACGAGAAAGAGCTGGACCAGACCCAGCAGCAGTTCATCCAGAATTATTTCGAAGAGGAGATACGCTCCAATATCATCCCCCTGATGGTGGAAAGCATTCCCACCTTCCCTTATTTGCGGGACAAATCCATTTATCTGGGTGTAGTGCTCTCCCGTCAGGACGGCACCATGAGACATAAATATGCGCTGATCGAGATCCCCAGCCGGGTGCTGGGGCGTTTTGTTCAGCTTCCCTCTCCCGCCCTGGACGAACATCATATCATATTATTGGAGGACATCATCCGGTACAATCTCCGGAACATCTTCTCCTATTTCGGATACGACACCTATGATTCCTGGATCTTCAAGGTCACCCGTGACGCGGAGATAGACATCGACAACGACGTCTCCACCACGCTGATCCAAAAGATCGAAAAAGGTTTGAAGAACCGCCGTCGGGGCAAGCCGGTGCGCTTCGTATATGACAAGGAAATGGACGACGGCCTGCTGGAATACCTGATGAAAAGATTGAACCTCTCCCGGAAGGACAACCTGATGCCGGGCGGCCGCATCCATAATTTCCGCCACTTCATGGACTTCCCGGATGTGTTCCCCAAAAAAGGCCAGCGAAAAAAACCATTTACCCATCCGCTGCTGGTAAAAACACCCCGGGTGACGGACGTCGTGCTGGACCGGGATGTCATGCTGCACTTCCCCTATCATTCCTTCAACCCGGTGATCGACATGCTGAGGGAGGCCGCCATCGACCCCAATGTCACCACCATCAAGATCACCTGTTACAGGCTGGCAGCCAATTCCAAGATCATCAACGCCCTTGTCAATGCCGTGCGGAATGGAAAGCATGTCACGGTCGTGCTGGAATTACGCGCCCGGTTTGACGAAGAAGCTAATTTGGAATGGAAAGAAAGGCTGGAGGACGAAGGTGTCAAAGTGTTCTTCGGCATCCCCAACATGAAAGTACATGCCAAGATCTGCCTTATAAAGAAGCGCATCAACAACTTTACCATTCATTACGGATTCGTCAGCACAGGCAATCTGAATGAAAAGACGGCAAAAGTATATGGGGACCACTGCCTCCTCACCGGCGACAGACACATCATGGCGGATGTCAACAGGATCTTCAATTACCTGGAAAAATGGAAGGAAGGCACTACCCCTCTCAAGGCCTGCAAGACCCTGATCCCATGTCCTACCAGCCTGCGCCGGGAATTGATACGTATGATCAATCGGGAGATCAAGCTGGCAAAGGAAAAAAAACCGGCCACCCTGACGATGAAGATGAACTCCCTCTCGGACGAAGAGCTCATCGACAAGCTCTATGAAGCAGCCCGCGCCGGCGTGGAAATAAAGCTCATCGTGAGAGGCATATTCTGCATGTTCTCCGAGAACAGCAAGTATCCCATTCCGGTGAAGGCGGTCAGCATCATCGACGAATATCTCGAACACGCCCGGGTATTTATCTTCGGCAACAATGGGAAAGAGAAAGTTTATATATCTTCGGCCGACTGGATGGTGCGCAACCTGGATCATAGAGTGGAAGCCACCTGCCCCGTGCTGGACCCGGGCATCCAGCACGATCTGAAAAAGATACTGGACATACAATTGGCGGATAATGTAAAAGCCCGGTGGCTGGACAATGAGCTGATGAATAAATACAAAAAAGATCACCCGGAGGTAAAAGTGAGGTCGCAGATAGAGATCTATAATTATCTATATCACAAAGCCCATCATGGGGAAGAAGCCATTCCCCTTCCCCCCACCATTGCCCGGGATGGCATAGCTTCCGCCAGTTGAACAACAATCTGAAACCCAAAAAATAATTCCTCATGCGACTGGCAGCTATTGATATCGGGAGCAACGCGGCAAGGCTGCTTATCTCGGATGTAACCATCAACAACGGGCGGGCAGAATTCAATAAGGTCAACCTGGTTCGCGTCCCCCTCCGTCTGGGCTTCGACGTGTTCGAGAAAAAAGAGATATCTCCCGAAAGGGCGGATATGATCCTTCATACCATCAAGGCCTATAAACACCTCCTCGATGCCTATGGGGTCCGTCATATCAAGGCGGCCGCCACCTCCGCCATGCGCGATGCCATCAATGCCCGGGAGATAATCGAAAGGGTAAGGGATGAAACAGGCATTCCCATCGAAGTCATCAGCGGCGGCAGCGAAGCGGCTCTCATCTATGAAAATCACATCGCGGAAAATATGGACACGGACCACGCTTATCTCTACATCGACGTAGGCGGCGGCAGCACCGAGCTCACTTTCTTCGCCGGCAATAAGCTGGTCTTCTCCGCCAGCTTCAACATCGGTACCATCCGGCTGTTAAAGGGACAGGTCACCGAAGGCCAATGGGAGAACATGAAGGATTTTATAAAAAAAGAAACAAGGGATTATCCCAATAATATCGTTGCCATTGGCTCCGGTGGAAATATCAACAAGATCTTTTCCCTGTCCAAACGCAAGGAGGGCAAATCCCTGCATATCGATCTGCTAAAGGACTATTACAAG
>DASZWE010000550.1:0-6326 GCA_035546735.1 Puia sp. | reverse complement strand
TATTTTGTAATTTGCGAGATGAAGTACTGTAAATGGATCTTTTTATTGGTGCTGGCGGTGTCCGGCAAGCGTGTCTATGCCCAATTGGACAAGGCATCGCTGGATGCTTTCTTACATAGGATCGTGAAAGACAAGGCCGGTCAGTTTGAAATAGCGTATATAGCCCCCCAGGATGGGAAGGATGTCTTTGAGCTGGAGGGGAAGGGGGCGAAGATCGTGCTGCGTGGCAGCAATGGTCTCAGCGTGGCCTCTGCGCTCAACTATTATCTTAAGAACTATTGCCATCACCTGGTGACCTGGAATGGCGCGCCGGAACCTTTACCGGCTGTATTGCCTGTGGTGCGCAAAAAAGTGTATCGCAGCACACCGTATCAATACCGGTATTACCTTAATTATTGCACCTTCCAGTATTCCATGGCCTGGTGGGATTGGGACAGATGGCAGCGGGAGATAGACTGGATGGCGTTGAATGGCATCAATATGCCGTTGGCGCTGACGGGTGAGGAAGCCGTATGGCAGCAGGTGTACCGGGATATGGGTTTTCGGGACCAGGAGCTGGACCGATTCTTTAGCGGGCCTGCTTATTTCTCCTGGTTGTGGATGGGGAATATCGATGCGTGGGGCGGACCTTTGCCGGCGCATTGGAAAGAGAGTCATCTGGCGCTACAGAAGAAGATACTGGCGGCTGAGCGGGCGTTTGGGATGAAGCCGGTGCTGGGGTCTTTTACAGGGCATGTGCCGCCGTCCTTTAAGGACAAATTTCCTATGGCAAAGGTGAAAAAGACGAATTGGGGTGCCGGATTTGACGATGTGTACATACTGGATCCGTCCGACAGTCTTTTCGAGGTGGTGGGCAGGAAATTTATCGAAGCGCAAACCCGTGTCTTCGGTACCGATCATTTCTATTCAGCAGACACTTTTAATGAGAATGTGCCTCCTACCAGCGATTCTTCGTACCTGGACGGGATGAGCAAAAAAGTGTATGCTTCCATGGCGGGAGCTGATCCGAAGGCTGTCTGGGTGATGCAGGGATGGATGTTCCATTATAATGCGGCTTATTGGAAACCTACGCAGATACAGGCCTTGTTAAAGGCTGTGCCGGATGATCATATGATCCTGCTGGACCTTTATAGCGAGAGTCATCCCGTGTGGAACAGGACGGAGGCCGGAGCCGCTGGAAGCGGCTCGTCTGAAGGACAGACATTAGCGTATTACGGCAAGCCCTGGATATGGTGCATGCTGCATAATTTTGGAGGGAATATCAGCTTATGGGGGCGGATGCGGCATGCGGCGGAAGACCCTTCCAAAGCTTTTCATGATCCTTCCGCCGGGAAGATGGTCGGGATAGGGCTGACGCCGGAGGGGATAGAGCAGAACCCCGCGTTGTACCAGCTGATGCTGGAAAATGTGTGGAGGGACAGTGCCGTGGATCTTCGGGCGTGGCTGGATGATTATGCATTGCAACGTTATGGTAAGGTCGATAGAGCGATCCGGATGGCCTGGCATTTGTTGGAAAGCAGTGTATACAATGGCGGACTGACAGAGGGGGGACCTGAGTCGATCATACAGGCGAGGCCTACGCTGGATGCTGCCATCGATAGGGTGAATACGCATCTGGATTATGATCCCGGGGTATTGCAGGGCGCCTGGACCCTTTTTGTCAATTCTGCTCCAAAACTAAAGAACAGCGACGGCTATCGTTATGACCTGGTGGATGTCACCCGGCAGGTGCTGGCCAACTATGCTTCCGTGGTGCAGCAACGTTTTGTCCGGGCGTGGAAGGAAAGGGATACGGCGGGATTCCGGAAGAGCAGCCGGCAGTTTTTGGAATTGATGGATGACATGGACCGGCTGTTGGCGACGCGCAAGGATTTTCTCCTGGGGAAGTGGATCAGGGAGGCGAGGGCTTGTGGGGTGACCCCGTCGGAGTCCGACCTGTACGAAAAGAATGCCCGGGACCTGGTCACTTTATGGGGAGATAAGGAAAGTGGGTTGAGAGAGTATTCGTGCCGGCAATGGAGCGGGCTTATCAGGGGTTTTTATAAACCAAGATGGGAGCTGTTCTTCCGGCGGCTGGGGGCGGCGTTAGCCGCCGGACAGGAAATGGACTGGAAGGCCTTTGATGCGGAGGTGAAGGATTGGGAGTGGCAATGGGTGAATGGGCATGATCCTTATGCAGCTGGACCGAGTGGCGATGCGGTGCAAGTTGCTGTTGCCTTGTATAAGAAGTATTCTGCTATGATGCAGGAGCCGGTGGCGTCCAATGACGGTATCTTTCCGGCTGCGGCGGAAGCGAAACCATTTGTGGATTTTGACAGCAAGGGGTTCCTGATACATGGGAAGCGAACTTTTCTTGTATCGGCCGGATTGGAATATGCCCGTATACCGCATGAGCTGTGGCGGGACAGATTGTTGCGACTGAAGCGGGCTGGGTTTAACTGTATCGAGATCTATACATTTTGGAACTGGCATGAGCCGCAGGAGGGGAAGTTCGACTTCAGCGGCGATCATGACCTGGGAGCTTTTCTCCGGCTGGTCGGGAGTATGGGGCTTTATGCCATCGTGCGGGTAGGGCCTTATTACTGTGCGGAGTGGGACAATGGGGGCTATCCGTTGTGGCTGCGCTTCAAGGCTGGGGTCAGAGTGAGGGAGGATAATGAGGCGTTCGAGCGGTGTGTGGATAGATTTTTTGACAAGCTGCTACCTGTTGTGTTTGGGCAGCAGATACAGCGGGGAGGGCCTGTGATACTGGTACAATTGGAAAATGAGCATCCACGAGGTTGGGGGACTTATATGCCGGATGGATACTTCCGGCATCTGCAGCAGAAGGCGCTTTCGATGGGTTTGAAAGTGCCTTATTTTTTTAGCGGGCTGCATCATGCAAGTGACCCGGCCGGGGACCTTGGGGGCGCAGGAACCTATTCCGGAGATAAGACTTGGCCGGCCGAGGGAACCTTTGGCGATCCTGCCAGACTGGACGACCCAGTGCGTAACAATCCCTGGATGTCCACCGAGTTCTGGAGTGTCTGGTATAATGGTTATGGGTCCGGGGAGAAAGAGGCGAAGGAGTATGCGCGGCGGACCTGGAAGATCATTGCGCATGGGGGGAACGGCTACAATTATTATATGGCGCATGGGGGAAGCAATTTCGGGTATACGAATAATGACGAAGATGCAGCATCTTACGACTATGGGGCTGCTGTGGGGCAGGCGGGTGATCTCCGGCCTATTTATTATAGTTTTCGAAAGGCTGCCTGGTTTGCCCGCAGCATGCAGGAGATATTGGAGAACAGCGAGGATGCTACGGGGGAATGGAAGGGGGTGTGCAAGGATACAGCGCTGCGTGTGACGGCGAGACGCAGCCCTGCGGGGGAGCTGTTGTTTGCGGATAATCCGTCGAGGGATGTGCGGTCGTTGCGGATCGATGTGGGGGATGGACGTATGCTGCCGGAGCAGGGCGTGTTAGCTATTGCGCCGGGGGAGATCGTGCCTGTCCTGCATGATGTAGCTATAGCGCCGGGAATTAAGCTGGATTGGGGTCCTGTGCGGTTGTTGGGAATTAGCAGGCAGGGGAATGTGACGACGATGGTGATCTATGGTGAGGCGGGTAGTCCGGCGGAGCTTTATTTTTCTTTTGGAGGGAGGGGTCAGGGGATAAAAAAGATATTCAGGAATGGTGATACTCCCGATGTGGATACCATCTCTGTGGGAGGTATGATAGTGCGGATAATGCGGGTAAACGATCAGTTGGCGGATCGGGTATGGTTTGTCGATAAAAGGGTGATATGTGGACCTGCGTATGTGGGTGAAGTGAATGGCAGTTCTGTTACTGCTGAGAGACCATGGCCTGCGGACAGTGTTGTGGCAAATCTTGCGCTCAGGAACTGGTATACGAAGCCATGGGCCGCGCCGACCGGGGTGGGGTTCGATGATCGCAACTGGTTATGGGGCAAACAACCGCCACAGATGGGGTCGGATGGAGATGGGACGGCGGATGCGTGGTACCGTAGCAAGGTGAATGTGGCGGAATCCGGCGATTATGTGTTGCAGGTTGAAGGCGGCGACAGGGCGACGGTGTTTGTGGATGGGAAGCCGGTGGCGCGGGTGAATCTGCATGAGGGAGAGATACCGCTGACCTTATCAAAGGGTGAGCATGTGCTGGTCGTTTTTACGGCGCATGACGGGAGAGACAAGCTGGCGGGATTTTTAGGAGATATGCACGACGTGGACAGCAAGGGGTTGACGGGTACTGTGACTTTGGTAAAGGGAGCGGTTTTGAAGCAGGTGGTGGGGGGCTGGAAAGTCTCGAGGGACGGGAAGGAGGATTGGAAGGATTATACTGTTGGCCAGGATGTGTTCAATAAGCAGCAGGGTACGGCGTGGTTCCGTGCCGTACTACCCGAACCGCCGGCGGGTATCACGAACGGGCAACTGATCTTCCGGAGTGTGGATGAGAATGCTACTGTCTATCTCAATGGGCGGAAGCTGGTCCGGCATGAGGGGTGGAATATACCTTTTAAAGTATCGCTGGAGGGCCTGGATACCATAAAGCGGCCGCTGGAACTGAGCATTTTTATAGAGAATTATTCGAATGAGGGGGGTATCGATCAGCCGGTGAAAGTAAACTATCTGACCCAGGCGGTGGAGGTAACGGGGTGGCGTATGCATGGAGGGGTGGATTCGGCGAGGGTCGGGGAAATGAAGATGGCGGCCGGGGCTGACCTGGAGGCAGGGGTGGCGGGAGAGGATACGATGACACCTTGTTTTTACCGGGCGGAGTTCAATGCACCTGTCTATGGCGCGGTAGGAGATCATCTTATCTGGCGGGTAGAGACGAAAGGCCTGGGTCATGGTTCAGTATGGGTGAATGGACATAATCTGGGACGATATCCCGAGAAGACACCTGCGCCGGGGCTTTATATTCCGGAATGCTGGATGCATGCGGGCACGAATGAGCTGCTGATTTTTGATGAGGATGGGAAGAGCCCTGCGGGGGTGACCATCGTACCGGAGCTGGCAGCCAGCAGAACGATATTACACTATGTAAACAGACAATGATGGTTTCTTTTATAAGATATGGATGGTTGCTTTTGATATGTCCGCTGTCACGGGCACAGTCGTCCGAT
The DNA here is from genome assembly GCA_035546735.1 of Puia sp. Taxonomy (GTDB): domain Bacteria; phylum Bacteroidota; class Bacteroidia; order Chitinophagales; family Chitinophagaceae; genus Puia. The sequence continues at coordinate 1,200 of DASZWE010000550.1, read as the reverse complement.
CCTTTGGCGTATGTAGATCCTTTTATCGGTACTACGCGAAGTAATGTATATACCCGATGGGGAAATGAGGGCGGCACGTACCCTGGCGCGGTAGCGCCCTGGGGTGCCATGCAGCTGACGCCGGAGACGAAGAGGACGGGAGGATACGACTATAAAGACAGCACGATCTGTTTTTTTAGCTGTTACCATCATATGAGCGGTTATCCGAATGGCTCGGCGGGAAGGATGAGGATCATGCCTGTGGTCGGGGCGTTTGATGGGGCCAGGACGGGGTCCGGCGCGGGCGCGGCCGCGACAGATATTGGAGGGATGAATACCGGAAGGCCTTTTCGTCATGAGGATGAGAGGGCGATGCCTGGCTATTACCGTGTGCGATTGGCCGATGATGGTACGGTGGTGGAGACAACGGTGTCGGAGAGAGTGGGGATATTCAGGATGAGCTTTCCATCGGGTGTGACACCGAGGGTATTTATTGGTGGCGCGGGAGCCAATGTTGCCCTGCAGTTCAACAGAGCGTATGTGAAAGAGCAGGTTTCGGATAACGGCATGGTGCTGCGTTTTTCTGCCGACACGGGCGTCCTCATCATTCGTGTCAGTGTTTCGTCCTTAGGGGAAGCCAGTGCGCAAAAAAATATTGCCCGCGAGACGGACGGGCTGACATTCGAGCAAGTGTGTGAGAGAACGCAGGCTGCGTGGAGAAAGCAATTGGGGGTTGTTGAGGTGGATGATCCTGACGAGGTACATAAGAAGATATTTTATACGGCCCTGTATCATTCCCTATTGCTACCCTGGATCATCTCGGATGTAGATGGACAGTATAGAGGGCAGGATGGGTCGGTGCATGTGACGCGGGGGCAATATGAATACGGCGGATTCTCCCCTTGGGATACTTTTCGCAGTTTGCATCCTTTGCTTTGTTTGCTGTTCCCCGACCGGCAGCAGGATATGGTCCTGTCGATGATGGATGTATACCGGCAGACGGGATATCTGCCATCCGACCCTATGACAGGGAATCATGCTGTGGCCGTGATCGCGGACAGCTGGATAAAGGGTATACGGGGCTTTGACAGTGCCGAGGCGTATGCTGCTATGCGGAAAGGGGTGATCGATACGCCGTACAGAGAGAAAGATAGGACGGTATATCGTCAACTGGGGTATATACCTTCGACCTATCCTGAGTCGGTGACCAGGACGGTGGAA
>DASZWE010000549.1:0-3225 GCA_035546735.1 Puia sp. | reverse complement strand
TGCTGAATATAGGCGTTCAATAATATAAGGGCGATGCGTCTGTCGTTGAAGTGTCCGCAGTCCCCGCCCAAATTTTTCAGGAGTTCGGGGGTAGCATCGTCTGACTGGGTATAATCGTGGTCTTTTCCCCAATCATATATATAGTACATCTCTTTTAATCTTTTTCGCATTTCGTGGAGTTCTTCGTCATCGGGAGCGGGGAGATAGACGACCGCTTCGATCTTTTCTACGCCTTCGTTGAAGAAAGACTGTAATCTGTTTGTCGTGGGTTTTTTCAAGCCGGGGTGCTGCAGCCGGCGCTCCAGGCGCCGGATGATCCGGGGATGGAAGGTGTCGTCCCAGAGTTGGCGGAGCCGGCCTGCATTGTCCTTGAGCCACGCGGTGAAGGCGGGCGTGCTTTCCCTGCCTTCTTCCATAGACTTCAGCAGAACCTGGATATCCCTTAATTCACCGGAAATGCGGTAGATCTCTTTAAAGGAGGCGGGTAGCTTCTTTTTATCCCGTCCCAGCCAATGGAGGAAGGCGCGTACTTTTTTTACATGGGTCCGGAAGGAGTGTACATCGTCGGCGTCGAAAAAGGCGGAGGTGGATACAGTGCGGCGGATGCCTGTTCCGTATTTGTGCAAGGACTTGTATATCTTTTTTCGCTGACCGGTCATATCGATGTTATTGGCACAATTATGATACCAGGGAAGTATGGGATTATGACACCAAAGATAGGAGGGTTTCGAGATTGGCCACGGCGTCCCCGATGGTGTTGTTGAAATAGGTGTAGACGTCTTTCCCCTGTCCCAGCCAGGTCCTGATCTGTTCTGCGTATTCCTGCAGATGCAGCTGGTCATAGCTCCCTTTGTAATCGCCTTTTATACCGTGAAAGCGGATGTACATGAACAGTGCGTTGTCCAGTGGGGTGCGGATGAGGGAGGCGGGCATGTCGTGCAGCACCAGGGTGGCGTTGAATGCATCCAGCAACTGGTAAGTTTCGTCCCTGTACCAGCTCCTGTCGCGGAATTCCACGGCTAATCGCCAGCCGGGACCGGTGGTCCGGACCTCTTCCAGCAGGTGTTTCAGGGGACCGATCTTTGCCCGGGTGACGCTGGGTGGGAGCTGGATCAGGAGGCATCCTTTTTTTCTGCCGAGATTGGCGGCAGCCTTCATAAAGAGGGCGATGTCGGTGGGGCTGAAGGCAAAACCCCTGGCGTGGGTGATGTCTCTCCAAAGCTTTATGGTGAATTGGAAGTCATCGGGGACCATATTGGACCATTTGGTGAAGGTGACGGGCAGAGGGGGTTTGTAAAAGCTGCTGTTAATCTCGATGGTATTAAAGAGGGTGGCGTAATAGGCGAGGCGGGTTTTTTGCTTGTGTTCATCCGGGAAGGCCTGTTTGTTGGGTTCACGAAGGACGAGCCCGCTGGTACCTGCTCTGAATGTTCCGTGGGTGGGCGGCATCGGTTGGGTTATTTATTGAGGAATATCAATGCAATTTGAATACCAGGGGAGGGCTAGACTTTTGGTTGACCGGGAAGGGTCTCTTCTTTTGTCTGATCGTCCTTGAGGGTGAAAGGGAAGATAATACAGACGAAGAGTCCGGTGGAGACATTACCCATGAAGGCATTGAAGAGGACGAGGTAGACCGGGCCGCGTGACCTGTCGGGCACTGAATTGACGGGTTCGCCGCTGAGCAGCTTGTCGGGTGTACCGGCATTATATAAACCGGGTATCATAACGGATAGCAGCAGGAGACAGATGGCGATGCTGATAATAATTCCTAATATGGTAGTGATAAGGCCGGCGAGCACCATGGACATAGAGCTGGCACTACCACCCCGGCGGCGATTGAACCCGAGCAAGGTACCGGCGAGGGTGATCATGAACAATGCATTGCCGAAATAAAGCAGCCAGGTATGGGACCAGGTGGTTGTCCTTAGAAAAAAGAATACCGGGATACAATAGAGGATGGCAGCGATGACCGCACATTTTATATAATATTTCCAATGGATATTTTTTAACATGGCCTTTTGTATTGAACGTCTGCCGTATGAAAGCAATTCCTGCGCCATCGATAACAATAAACTAAATCTTCTCCTTATGCTGGTGGTAAAGGAAAATACCTATCACCGTTTATTTTACAGTTAGTGAATAAAAATTAAACCTTAATTTTCATGTACAATTTTCTGCATACGCAGATCGTATCCTTTTATCCCCTGCAAGAATCACTTTCTCTGACTACATGGATCAGCCGCTTGCCATGGACCATTACATTTATCATCGTTAAACCTTCATCTTATGTATCGAAAAGATGCCAGCCTGCTGCTGCAGGTAAGGACCTACATCGACAGCAACCTCCATTGTAATCTTCCCATTTCCAAGCTCTGCCGGGAGTTCAACACCAACAAAACATCGCTACAGGAGCGGTTTCGGGCTTATTGCGGCATTTCCCTGCATGCCTTCCTCCAGCAAAGTCGCATGGAGAAGGCGGTTGTACTTCTACGTGAGACGGATGATCCCGTAAAGCTCGTGGCGAAGCAATGCGGGTATCGCAAAGTACACAGCTTCAACAAAGCTTTTAAGGCGTATGCGCAGCTCCCGCCGGGGGCCTACCGGAGGAGCAGTCTGCATTTTGCCGGAGACATGGGTGTGGTCGAAAGTAACATTAATCCTGCCAAAAGTTACACTGCCTGATTTGGAAAAATGTCGAGCGTCGGCGTAACTTTTTACCCGAAATATCAAACAATGAAAAAAGGAAAATGGATCGTAGACAGCTGCGCGTTTGCGCTGGTGTTCCTGTTCGTGTACACCGCCAGCGCCAAGTTCTTACGGTTAGATGTATTTGCAGGGCAACTGGAGCGGTTCCCCTGGATCAGCCCCGTGGCAAAGATAATGGCGTGGGTGGTGCCGGTGGTGGAAGTGATCGTAGCGGTGCTGCTGCTAACGGGGAGGGTCAGGTTGACCGGGTTCTATGCCGCGCTGGGACTGATGGTAGTCTTTACGCTGTATCTGGCGTTGATGCTGGGATCGGACAGGCATCTGCCCTGTTCGTGCGGAGGAGTGATCTCGTGGATGACGTGGAAGCAGCACCTGGTCTTCAACCTTTTCTTTATTGCCGTGGCCCTGGCGGGAGTAGTGTATTCATCACCTAAAATAAAGTTTTATGAAAGCAAGACGTAGCATTTTCGGATTGGCTGTGGTGCTCGTAGCCATTTCATTATCCGCCTTTACAACGCA
>DASZWE010000548.1:0-7261 GCA_035546735.1 Puia sp. | reverse complement strand
GACCTTTGCGGGATAAACTGGAGATGGTCAGGCGTAACAGCCGGAGGCTCCTGAATCTTGTCAACCAGCTGCTTGATTTCCGGAAAATGGAAGAGCAGGAATTGAAGCTACAGCCGACGCCGGGCGAATTGGTGGGTTATGTAAGGGAGGCGGGTCAGTCATTTTCCGACCTGGGTGAGCGGAAGCATATCCGGTTAATTTTCGAGACGAAAATGGAAAGGTTCTACGCTTTGTTCGACCATGATAAGATCGAGCGGATCATTTTCAACCTGCTGTCGAATGCGTTCAAGTTCACGCCGGAGGGCGGTGATATAAAGCTCTCGCTGGAACAGGCTCCCGAAGCGTTAGCCGACGGCCGCAGGATGACGATGATCCGTGTAACGGATTCGGGTATCGGAATTCCCCGGGATAAACAGGCAAAGATCTTCGACCGATTTTTTCAGCACTCATCGACCGTTGCTATCCTCAATCAAGGTACCGGGATCGGTCTTTCGATCACGCGGGAGTTTGTGCTGATGCACGGAGGAACCATCGATGTTGCCAGTGAACAAGGCCAGGGGAGCGTTTTTACCGTGAGCATCCCGTTGCTGCCTGTGGACGCGGCGGTGAGTGAGCACGTAGCCGTGACGGATGAAGGGATGATCATTCATGAGGCCATCCGGGATGCGGGGGACGTTCCGGAGGAGAATAGCAGCGGCGATCTGTCAAGGGGTGTTGTCGGGGTATCGGATGGCGATACGGGCCGGCAGCAGGGAAAGGCCAGCGTACGACGGGCGGGAAAGGCGCTTCCGCTGATCCTGCTGGTAGAGGATAACGAAGACTTCCGGTTTTACCTGAAGGACAACCTTCGCAGGGAGTATGAAGTGCTGGAGGCGGTGAATGGAGGCGAGGGGTGGCAACAGGCCTTGGCAAGCCATCCGCAGCTGATCGTCAGCGACATTACTATGCCGGTGATGGACGGGATCGAGCTTACCAGGAAGTTAAAGAACGATAAAAGGACCAGTCATATTCCTGTGATCCTGCTGACGGCTCTTACCGAGGAGGCGCGGCAACTGGAAGGCCTGGACACGGGCGCCAACGATTATGTCACCAAGCCGTTCAGTTTCGAACTGTTGAATGCCAGGATCAAGGCCTTGTTGAAATGGAGCAGCAAAATGAAAGCCACTTATACAAAGCAGGTAAAAGTGCTGACTCCGGAAGTTGCCGGTGAATCGGCCAACGAAAAGTTGATGAAACGGGTGGTGGAGTGCCTGGAGGCGCATCTGCAAAATCCGCAGCTGTCGGTCGAGTTTCTTGGTCGTGAGCTTGGAATGAGCCGGAGCACATTATACAATAAATTGCTGGAAACGACGGGGGAGACTCCTGTCGAGTATATACGGTCCTTCCGGCTCGAAAAGGCGGCGGAACTGTTGATAAGATCCGGACTATCCATTACGGAAGTTGCTTATGAGGTTGGCTTTATAACGCCAAATTATTTCACACGCGCCTTCAGGACAAAATACAAATTGAGCCCTTCAGAATATGCCAGCCAGTTCAGGGGAGAGACTAAAAAGAATAGCCGGCCGGGCGGCTCCCCAACCCTCCCCGATGCCCCTCAATAGTTCCCATCGTCTCATGGGCGGTTCCTGTTTTCTCAATCCTCGCTGATTCGGCGGCCGGCCGTGCGAAACTTACCAGGAGAATTTTAATTTGATCCCGGATTTACAAGTGTAAAAATGACAATTAAAAATTGTCCGGAATGCAATAAGTTTTGCCTGTTCAATTCAATTTTTTTCACACCAAAAAAGCTGCTTAATGAAACGATGTTTGCTGAATGGGGAGCCAAATCTTTCCCCGGGTGGTCGTCCGGGCCGCGGCTCGTCGATCGTAGTTTATCTTTTTTTATTATTTGCTGTGTTTTCGTCGTTGACCGGGATGGCCCAGGAACGTATAACCGTCACCGGGAAGGTGGTTGCCGGCGACTCGGCGATAGGTGGGGCGACGGTCCAGGTGAAGGGCGGCCGGGATGCTGTCCAGACATCCCCTGATGGGCGGTTCTCTATCACAGCCGCCAGAGGGGCAACGCTGGTCATCAGCTTTGTCGGCTACAAGCCGGAGGAAGTAAAAGTCAAGTCTGAATTTACAACGGTGGTACTCCAGCAGGTTGTTCAACAGGGAAGTGAGGTGGTCGTAGTCGGCTACGGTACACAGAAGAAGGCGACCCTGACAGGTTCGGTGTCGCAGGTGTCTGGCGCCGAGGTCGCGGTGAGCCCGTCGCCAAATGTCGGCGCTTCGCTGGCGGGCAAACTGCCGGGTCTTGTCGTCAATCAAAGCTCGGGTGAACCTGGCAAGGACGATCCGAATATCCTCATCCGGGGAATGGCTACGTTGGGCAACGCCTCCCCCCTTATCATCATTGACGGGGTTGAACGCAGCCTGATCACGCGTCTCGATCCGGATGACATCGAAACAATATCCGTATTGAAAGACGCCTCTGCTGCTATCTATGGCGCCCGTGCGGCGAATGGCGTCATTCTCGTCACGACCAAGTCGGGCCGGAAAGGGAAGACGGTTTTCGATTTCAACTACAACTATGGCATCCAGACGGTGACCCAGATCCCCAAAATGCTGGATGCTGCGACATATGCCCAGGTGTATAACGAAGGTTTGTTTTACCGGGAAGGCCGTCCGTCCGTCTTTACGCCTTTTTATTCGGACTCGGCCATTCAGAAGTTCAAGAACGGATCCGACCCGATCAACTATCCGAACACCGATTGGGTGAAGCAGGTGCTGAAGGCTTCGCATGTTCAGAAAGTGGGCATACAGGCAAGCGGTGGTTCCGATGCTGTCCGTTATCTGCTGTCGTTTGGTTCAACTACGCAGGACGGAGATTTCAGGCATAACCCGGACAACTATCATCAATACAACATGCGCATCAAGCTGGATGCGGATCTGACGAAGAATTTCACCGTCGGTGCAAATCTATCGGGTATTTTCACCGATGCGACCTATTCGTCGGTGACGGGAACGGTCGGGTCTGGTGTTACGTTTATTAATATACTCCAGGCCAATCCGACCCTGGTGGCTGTTTATCCGAATGGAGACATCGCCCCGGGCCGGTTGAATCAGAATCCGCTGTTGCTCGACCAGCAAGGATTTGATAAGATCAGCAATGGTTCGATATACACGACCTTTACGGGTCAATACCGGGTGCCGTTTGTCAAGGGTCTGAAGGTCGACGTATCCTATAACTATGACTTTGCCAATCAGTTTGAAAAGCTGTGGCAGATCCCCGCCTATTTCTATTCCTATAATGTGATCACGGGCAACTACGACAAGCTGCTGCAGAATACGGCGATACAGCTGAATGACACCTACAACAAGTGGACGACGCAACTGACGAATATCCGGTTTTCGTACGACAGGACCTTTGCCGGCAGACACCATGTTGTCGCTTTGATCGGCGCGGAGCAGCAGTATAATACAAATTCCAATGCCATGTCGGGTCGTAAGAATTTTGTAAGTACGGCCGTACCGCAGCTAAATGTGGGTAGTACGGCTGCCGCGGACCAGATAGTGAGCGGAAGTGCTTCGGCCGGGGCATATAACAATTATTTTGGCCGGTTGAACTACGATTTTATGTCAAAGTATCTTTTGGAGTTCTCTTTCCGGGACAACGGCTCTCAGATATTTCCCGCGGGCAGGCGTTATGGCTTTTTCCCGGGCGGATCTGCCGGCTGGGTGATGTCGGAAGAGGATTTCATGAAGGGTATTACTGCTATTTCCTACCTGAAGCTCAGGGCGTCGCATGGAGAGCTGGGTAATGACAGGGTTGCTCCTTACCAATACCTGCAATCTTATTCGTTCGGGAATAACTATGTGTTTGGGCAAAGTGATGTGCCTGGTATTTATCCCAACACGGTGCCGAATCCAAACATCACCTGGGAGGTGAGCAAAAAGACTGACTTCGGGCTCGTGGCCACGTTATGGAATGGGCTGTTAGGTATCGATGCCACCTATTTTATGGAGCATCGGTCCAGGATCTTGGTACAGCCGAACCTGTCAGTCAGCAATATCTATGGTTATCCGAGCCTGCCCAGTGAAAATATCGGGCGTGTTGACAATCACGGGTATGAGATCCTCCTTACGCATAGGCAGACCTTGAAGGACTGGTCATACTCGATCTCGGGTAGTTTCAGCTATGCCAGGAGCAAGATCGTCTACATGGATGAGGTGCCGGCGGCTGAGCCCTGGCAGGATGCAACGGGTCACCCGATTGGCTCGGCGCTCTATTACAGATCCGTTGGAATATTCAAGGACCAGAACGATTTGACTAAGAACGCCAACCAGGCCGGGAGCGGGTCCCAGGTAGGCGACCAAAAGGTGGCCAATCTATCGGGCGGCGCGCAGATCACGGGCAATGATCAGTTCCGATTTGACTATTCTGCCATTCCCATGGAGACGTTTGGACTTACAACGAATTTCCGGTACAAGTCATTTGACCTGACCCTGTTCTTCTATGGACAATCGAAGGTCTATAACTACGATGGCGTCTATGCGAACCTCGGCAGCACGGACTTTTCCAATGCGATGGTGGCAAGGGCAAACAATCGCTGGTCTGTCAGTAATCCAAATGGAAGTCTTCCCAGGTCTAACGAGTGGGCGCCTGGTGGAACGACGTTGTATCTGAAGGATGCTACGTTCATCCGGCTGAAGACGGCGGAAATCGGCTATAGCCTGCCCCGGAACTTGGTGGCCAGGACAAAGACTTTCACCGATGTGCGGTTTTATGTGAGTGGCTTTAATGTGCTGACCTGGGCGAAAGCAATTAAATGGGAAGACCCCGAGATAAACGGGTCGGCGACGACATACCCGCCGCAACGGATCATCAATTTTGGCTGTACCGTTAAGTTTTAAAATAAAAATTCATGAAAAAGATCAATGCAATACTTGTAATGTCCATTTGCCTCGCGGCATGCAGGCGCGATGTGCTGGACATCGCCCCGCAGGACAGGATAGCGGAGACGGCGGTCTGGACAGACCCAAACCTGGTTACTGCGTATGAAAACAACCTTTACAACGGCGTGCCGCATGGCTTTTATCTTCATATGTATTCCAAGTACAGCGATGAAGCGATCAATACGGCGCCATGCTGCGGAGCGGACATTTTCGCCAGGAATACCTATAATCCCGATAATATCACCGGGGCGAATGGAGGGGATTTCTGGGGCGGCTATATGTACTATTGGAGCCAGGGGTATCAGTATATCAGGGAAGCGAACCTTTTTCTCGAAAAGATGGCCGCACCCGGGTCGATAAGCTTTGCGACGAAACAGCAGCTGGTTGGGGAAGTTCATTTCCTCCGGGCTTTTATGTACTTCAATTTGATCGAGCGGTATGGCGGTGTGCCGCTGGTGGACACGGCGTATAATTTGGGGGACAGCGCTGATTTCAAGCGGAACAGTTTTGATGAATGTGTGGCCTTTATTCAGAAAGATATCGAGGCGGCAAAACCCTATCTTCCGAAGAAGATAGAAGCGACGGACGGTAATTTTGGCCGGGCGACGCAGGATGCCTGTCTGGCTTTGTGGTCAAGGGTGACCTTATACGCCGCATCGCCGTTGTTCAATACGACGAATGACATGTCCAAGTGGCAGGCGGCATCGGACGCCGCGGATTCGCTGCTGCATGCGGGGTATGATTTGTATCCCGATTACCGGACCTTGTTCAATCAGCCGAGCGGCAGTGCGGAAAATGAATACATTTTCGCGCGTGAGTTCACTACGGCCAACGGGACCCAGTATCCGATGCATAACCTTGGGCGCCGTTATGGGGCGTATGGCGGCTGGTGGGCCAGCAACGGGCCTTCGCAAAACCTGGTCGACGACTATGATATGGCGACGACCGGCGAGCCGCCCTTTAAATGGACAGGCGGCGGACCCGGCGCCACCTCGGCTGCAACGCAGCAGCCTAATCCGGCCTCCGGATATGACGCTCAGCATCCTTACTGGAACAGAGACCCCAGGTTCCAGGCGACAGTACTTTGCGACTCGGGAGTATATCATGGCGACACTTGTTTCGAGTGGATCGCATCCGATGGCAATAGCTGGGGTTTTGATTCCTACAAGCAGAGCAGCGATAACCCGGAGGGGGGATATATATTAAAGAAATTCATGCCGGATAATGCTCCGCTGAACTGGCAGACTTATTATACCACGCCATGGCCCTATTTCCGTCTGGCGGAAATTTATCTGAACTATGCGGAGGCGCAGTTCAATCTGGGTCACGAGGACGTGTGCCTGCAGTATATCAATCTGGTAAGGGCGCGGGTCAATATGCCGCCGGTGCCGGCGACTTATACAGGAACGGCGTTGCGGGACCGGCTTTACAACGAGCGCCGCATCGAGCTGGCTTTCGAGGGGCAGCGCTTTTTTGATGAAAGGCGGTGGCTGATCGCGGGAGATATCGAGAACCGGCCGTTGCGGGGAATGCAGATCATAAAGAATCTGCAGACGGGGGTCACGACCTATACCCCGGTGACGTGGCTGCAGAAGATCCCATACACCAGCGCGATGAACCTATTGCCGATAGAAAGGGCTGAGACCAAGCGTGATCCTGATGTGACGCAATCTCCCGGATGGCAGTGATAGTTATTAGCCGGGACAAAGTTGGTTTCAATCGTTGCAAGCGAGCAATCGTTAGGAATGTAGGCCAATGTCAATTGGCCTTTTCCTTTTGGCGATGTCCTGACATTTTATGAACAGAGGCCGGCAGTCCAGGCTGAATAATTTGCAACCGATTGCAGGAAGTTATATATTTGAGTATTGGGGTAAAAAAATGAAGCTATGAGACGATGCTTACCGGGGCGCCTACACCGGGTGCTGTTATTTTTTTTCTTTTGCAGTTTGTCTTTTTTCGGGGTAGCGCAGGACACCCGTCTTACGCTCTGGTATGACCATCCGTCGGGGCCGGTGTGGGAGAATGCGTTGCCGTTGGGCGATGGCAGGCTGGGGGCGATGGTGTATGGGAATGTGGATACCGAGACCGTGCAGCTGAATGAGCATACGTTGTGGAGCGGTAGTCCCAACCGGAATGACAATCCGGATGCTTTGGGATCGTTGGCGGAGATGCGGAAGCTGATCTTCGAAGGCCGGCAGAAGGAGGCGGAGAGGCTGGCGAACAAGACCATCGTTTCCAAAACATCACATGGACAAATGTTCGAGCCGTTGGGCAGTCTGTGCCTGGCTTTTGACGGAGATGCGTCCTATACAAACTATCGCCG
>DASZWE010000547.1:0-8067 GCA_035546735.1 Puia sp. | reverse complement strand
TCAATACAGTATCCGAGGCAGCCAGCTGAATAAGGTATCGGCGGCTTTCTCCATAAAAAAACTCTTTTCTTATAGCACCGGCGCCCTGGCTGTTATATACCCGGGCGATGTTCCCCTTTGAATAATATACCCTCATCGTATCCCCGTACACCGAAGCATCGTCCTTGTTATTGTACAAGATATTATACGTGATCACCCCTTCGAACTCTTTCCCGTCTTTTGTCCTGTCAGGCTCCCTGCACGCCGCCGCACAGAACAAAAAAACCGCGCTAAAACAGACGCTTTTCTTCTTAATTTTTCTCATACACATATTCAATTTATGGTATATAATCATAGTTTGAGCTATTTACATAATCAAATCGATCTTTTTTCGTTCTTTAAATAGATACCCCTATTTTTTATTAATGATTGTAATACACCGTAAGATAACCTGGCTGCTGATATTTTCCATCTTTTCGCTTGGAGTGGCGAGTTGGCTGATCATTTACGGGAAAGACAGTCTCGAGCGCACCGCCAACAGGCTAAGTCTCACGCACGAGACGGTTGCATGCCTTCAACAGTTCAGCTATTCCGTTTCTTTATCCGCCCCCGTACAGGCCTTGGAGCAACAGGCCGATACCCTGGCGCTACTCACCCACGATAACAACGACCAGCCATCCAAAATTGCCACGCTGCGACACTACCTGGCCCAACCCTCCATCGACCGGTCCGCCATACTTTCCCTGCTGTCATCCATGTTACAGGAAGAAAAAGGCTTGCTCCGTATCCGCATCCGTCAGAATCAGGAGGTACGCCAACAGACAGCCTATGCCATGGTGGCGGGCAGGTTTGGCGCCGGTCTGTTCGTGCTGGTCTTCCTCTGGCAGCTGAATAAAGATATCACCCGCCGCAAAAAGATCCAGGAGCACCTGGAAAAAGCCATCTTCGAAGCGCAGGCCGCCAAGCAGATGCAGGAGCAGTTCCTCGCCAACATGAGCCACGAGATACGTACCCCCATGAATGGCATCAAGGGCATGACCGACCTCCTCCTCGATACCCCCCTGTCACAGAAACAGCAGGAACTCGCCGGTACCATAAAAAGCTCCGCCAACAATCTACTCGTCATCATCAACGATATCCTCGACTTCTCCAAGATCAAGGCAGGCAAGCTCAACATCGAAAAGATAGACTTCTGCCTCAGGGACGTCCTGAACAACATCGCCTCCATCTTCGAACACAAGATAAAAAAGAAAGGATTACGTCTTCATATCGAGCTGTCCCCGGACATCCCCGTCCGCCTCACCGGCGACCCCTACCGACTCAACCAGGTGCTGATCAATCTCGTTGGCAATGCGACAAAGTTCACCGAGCATGGCCATATACAGGTCAGGGTCGACGTGCAGAAAAGGACGGAACAGGAGATCATTTTATCTTTCACCGTGACGGATACAGGCATCGGCATCTCCGCCGAAAGCCTCCCCCATATCTTCGAGAGCTTTTCCCAGGCAGGGGAAGGAGGCAATCACCGCTATGGCGGCACCGGACTGGGCCTCACCATCTGCAAACAGTTATTGCACCTGCAGCGGGGGAATATAACCGCCACCAGCACCCGCGGCGTAGGATCCACCTTCAGCTTCCACATTCCCTATGGCTACAATGACACCCCCCTGTCAGCGGAATCATCCGCCCCCGCCGTTCCCATACGCGACTATAGCAATCTCCTGGCAGGCCGCCGCTTCCTGGTCGCCGAGGACAACGAGATCAACCAGCGTCTCATAGACTATGTCCTGACCAGGGCGGGAGGCACCGTACAGCTGGCCGGCAATGGCGTCCAGGCCATCGATTACCTGCGGGACGACAAGGCCTTCGACCTTATTATCATGGACCTCCAAATGCCCGAAATGGACGGCTACGAGACGACGGAATATATTCGAAACCACCTGCAGATGTCCACTCCCATCATCGCCATGACCGCTACCGCCATGGCAGGCGAGCAGATCCAATGCCTCCGGTCCGGTATGAATGAATACATGACCAAACCCTTCGAGTTTGCCGATCTGTATAAAAAGATCGCCGTCCTGCTAAGCTACGGCCATTCCGAACTCCCTCTCCTCTCCGGTCAGTCCTGATGTTCTCCGCGTCCCCCCCGGACAGTAATGAAATGGCTGCTATCACAATAAACTTTTGTATTTTAATGGTTTGTTTAAAAATTTAATCATTTGATTAAAAAACTTGTTTAAATCAAAAACCCGCTCTAATTTTGCCCCTGAATAAACACCGAAACAGTGGCAAAAGCATCCCGTTCATCCCGTAAGAATTCCGCCCCCCGGCAGCCCGGCAAGACCAGTCAGCGCACGACCCGCAACACAGGCCAGCCCACCCGCCCGGCCTCGCAGGAACGCCGCTGCACCAGCACCGCCCGTAAAGCCTCCCGAAAAGATCCCCCCTCCCCGGGCGATCTCTCCACCGAGGAAAAGATCATGCAGGCCGCCCAAAAACTCTTTACCCAAAATGGCTTCGCCGCCACCCGCACCCGCGACATCGCCAAAGAGGCAGGCATCAACCTCGCCCTTCTCAACTACTATTTCCGGAGCAAAGAAAAACTGTTCGACATCGTCATGATCGACAACTTCCGCCAGTTTATCAAAGGCATCTCCATCCATCTTCTCGACAACGCCAACACCATAGAGGAAAAGATCCAGCGCATCGTCACGGCCTATATCGACTTCCTTAATAATCATCCCGACCTCCCTATATTCATCATCAATGAGATAAGAGGCAATACCTCCAGGATCACCCAACAGATCAATGAAGAAGTAGCCCCGCTGCGGGCGCATATGTTCCGCCAGCTCCGGGAAGCCGGTCGTCAGGGAAAGATCACCCCCATCGACCCCTTCCATTTTATAGCTAATCTCATCGGACTCACCGTATTCCCCTTTATCGGACGCCCCATCCTGCAACGGGTCACAGGCGTCAGCGACCAGCAGTTCCGCGCCTTTATGGAAGAGAGAAAACAGCTCGTACCCATCTGGATCAATGCTATCCTTCGTGGCAATCGCCCGCCGGACAACGGAGCGGCGGGTCATTCTGATAAAAATCCGGATCATGTTTAAAATATTCCCTTCACCCGTTCGTCCTCCTGAAAGGAGCAAATGGTTCCAGCCACTTGACAAGGCCGATGCCCGGCAAACCGGCGGCCCTGGACCCGGAATATTTTTTTACACTCATGTTAATCAAATGATTAAAACAAAATATAAAAAAATGATCACTGGAAAAAAGCTCACGGTACTCCTGCTATTCCTCCTTTCGCTGGCAACAGCGCACGGACAGCAGCAGCCCCTCACCCTGGAGCAATGCTATCAGCTGGCAGAGACCAACTACCCCCTCACCCGCCAGCGGGCCCTCATCGACAAGACCAGGGAATACAACATCGATAACATCCGTAAAGGCATCTTTCCCCAGTTCACAGTCAATGGCGCCGCCACCTACCAGTCGGATGTAACAAAGATCTCCCTTCCTCCCATACCAGGGTACAACTTCACGATCCCCACGGTATCCAGGGATCAATACAAGCTCTACGGAGAGGTATCCCAGACACTCACCGACTTCGGTATCAACAGGGAGAAAAGGACCATCAGCGCCACCGACGCACAGATACAGCAGGAAAACCTCAATACCGAACTCTACAAGCTCAGGGACAGGATCAACCAGCTCTTCTTCGGCATCCTTCTCATCGACGGCCAGCTGCAGCAGAACGACCTCTCCGCACAGGACATCCGGACAGGCATCGCCAAAGTACAGGCCGCCATCAACAACGGTACGGATTTCAAAAGCAGCCTCAACAAGCTGCAGGCACAATTGCTCTCTACTAAACAACACAGCATTGACCTGAAGGCCACCCGCAAATCCTACACCGACATGCTCTCCCTCTTCCTGAACAGGGACGTTGACGAGAACACACCCATCGAGACGCCGGCGCCACCCACCCTCACAGACAGCATCAGCAGGCCGGAGCTAAAAACATTTGACCTGCAGACACAATCCTACATCGAACAGCAACGCCTCACCCGTATCAACCTCAACCCACAGCTCAACGCCTTCTTCCAGGGCGGCCTGGGTAAGCCTAATCCTGTCAACTTTCTCTCCACCCAGCTGTCCGGCTACTATCTGACAGGGCTCCGCCTCACCTGGAACTTCGGAGGACTCTATACCTATCATAAGGATAAGTTGATCAACAGGAACAACCAGGAGATGGTACAGGCCCAACGCAATACCTTCCTCTTCAATACATCCGTTACCCTCCGGCAACAGAATGCCGACATCATCCGGTACCAGCAGCTCATCCAGGCAGACAACGAGATCGTCAATCTTCGTGATTCCATCAAGCAGACCTCCGCAGTACAGCTGCAGAATGGCGTGATCACAGCCAATGACTACCTGCTCGATATCAACGCCGAAGCACTGGCCCGGCAGGATCGCAACCTGCATGAGATACAGCTCCTGTTATCCCAATACAATCACAAAACCACTTCGGGCAACTAAAACATTCAACTACTTAAAAGAATATCAATGAAAAAGTTATCCTTCCCCATCCTCCTCTTCACGCTGGTCCTGGCAGCTTCCTGCAAGGACAACACACCCGATACCGACGCCTCCGGGGTATTCGAATCCGACGAGGTCATCGTATCTGCCGAGCAGAATGGGAAACTCCTATCCTTCCCTATTCATGAAGGAGATACCCTGCGCAAGGGCGCCCTCGCAGGCAACATCGACATCAGCAATATTATTTTGCAGAAGGAGCAGGTCCAGGCCAGTATAAAAGCCCTGGGACAGAAGACAACCAACCCCCAGCCCCAGATCGAGCTGGTAAAAAAACAGCTGGCCGTCCAGGAAGCCCAGCTGGCGCAGCAACAACGGGAAAAGACCCGCACAGAGAACCTCCTCAAGGCGGATGCAGCCACCCAAAAACAATTGGATGACATCAACTCCCAGATCGATCAGCTGCAAAAACAAATAGCCGTCACCCGTCAGCAGATGGCGCTCGACAACTCCAACGTCGCTACACAGAACAGGACCATCTACAGCGAACAGAATCCCATGGAAAAATCGGCCGCTCTGTACCAGGACCAGATCGATAAAGGCAGGGTCATCAACCCTATCACCGGCACGGTGCTGACAAAATATGCGCTGGAAGGTGAAATGACCACCATCGGCAAGGCGCTCTATAAAATTGCCAACCTCGACACCCTCACCCTCCGCGCTTATGTCACAGGCGCCCAGCTCACATCCATCCGCCTGGGCCAGGCGGTAAAAGTTTACACCGACGATGGCGCAAAAAAATACCGCCAATATCCCGGCCAGGTATACTGGATCTCCGACAAATCCGAGTTCACCCCCAAGACCATCCAGACAAAGGACGAGCGGGCCAATCTCGTGTATGCTATTAAGATAAGGGTTAAGAATGACGGACTGCTGAAAATAGGCATGTACGGCGAAGTAAAATTTTAGCCTTTACCCGATCAACAACTCATAAAAATGATCAGTCTCACCAACATAAAAAAGACCTACCCCGGCCGGGCCGGCGGCAAGTCATCTGAAGGGCAGGTCATAGCCCTCAAGGACATTTCCTTCAAGGTAGAAAAAGGCGAGCTCTTCGGCCTCATCGGCCCTGACGGTGCCGGAAAGACCTCCTTATTCCGCATCCTGACCACCTTACTGCTTCCCGATACAGGCGAAGCCACGGTCGCAGGCTACGACATAAAAAAAGACTATCAGCAGATACGCAACTGCGTCGGCTACATGCCAGGCCGGTTCAGCCTCTACCAGGACCTCACCGTGGAAGAGAATCTCAACTTCTTCGCTACGGTCTTCGGCACCACCATAAAAGAGAACTACGACCTTATAAAGGATATATACCAGCAAATAGAACCATTCAAGGACAGAAGGGCAGGGAAACTATCGGGAGGCATGAAACAAAAATTGGCTTTGTCCTGTGCGTTGATACATAAGCCCTCTGTCCTCTTTTTAGACGAACCAACCACCGGTGTTGACGTGGTCTCCCGCAAGGAACTCTGGGCCATGCTGAAAAAGCTCAAACAGGAAGGCATCACCATCCTCGTCTCTACCCCCTATATGGATGAAGCCAACCTCTGCGACCGTATCGCGCTGATACAAAAAGGAGATATCCTCTCCATCGACAAACCCACGGGCATCGTACACTCCTTCCCGGGGGAGCTGTATGCCGTCCATGCCGCCGATACCCACCGGCTGCTACAGAATGTAAGGAGCTTCCCTGGCACAGCCACCTGCTTTGCCTTCGGCGACTCGCTGCATGTTACTTTCAAGGACACCTCGGCAGCACCGCAGGCGCTATTACAATACCTCCACGAAAAAAATCACCCCGACGCCACCGTCGAAAAGGCAGAGCCCACTATCGAGGACTGCTTTATCCACCTGCTAAAAAATTAATCATGTCATCCATCACCTCGCCACCCGTCATCACTACCGACAAGCTCACCAAACGCTTCGGTCAATTCATAGCCGCCAATGACCTCACCTTCCAGGTGGCCAAAGGAGAAATATTCGGCTTCCTGGGAGCCAACGGCGCCGGAAAGACCACCGCCATGCGCATGCTTTGCGGACTCCTCAAACCCAGCTCCGGCAAGGCTTCCATTGCCGGCTACGATGTATACACACAGACAGAAAAGATCAAACGGAGCATCGGCTACATGAGCCAGAAATTCTCCCTCTACGACGACCTCACCGTCTCCGAGAACATCCGCTTCTACGCAGGCATCTACGGCATGAGCCGTCCCAAAATAAAAGAAAAGACAAAAGAGCTCCTCGAAGAGCTCCAGCTGGAGAAGGAAGCAAAGACCCTCGTCAGCGAGCTCCCCCTGGGATGGAAGCAGAAACTGGCATTCTCCGTTTCCATCGTTCATGAACCCGGGATCGTCTTTTTGGATGAACCTACCGGCGGTGTGGACCCCGTCACACGAAGGCAGTTCTGGGACCTCATCTATCATGCATCGGACAGGGGCGTCACCGTATTTGTTACCACCCACTATATGGACGAGGCCGAATACTGCAATCGGGTCTCCATCATGGTCGACGGCGTCATCGCCGCCCTGGACAGCCCCACCCGGCTCAAACAACAATTTGGTCACGATAATATGGAGGACGTCTTCTACGAGCTGGCCCGTAAGGCTGTTCGAAAGGGAGATTAACGCATCCTCACCAACTATTTTATATTATGAAACAGCTCATTACATTCATCCGAAAAGAATTCCTCCACGTCTTCCGTGACAGGAAAACCCTTTTGATGCTCTTCGGCCTCCCCATCGCCCAGATCGTCCTTTTCGGCTTCGCCTTATCCAACGAGGTAAAAAACTCCCGGATAGCCGTCACCGACTACTCCAAAGACCCCGTCACCACACAGCTCATCGATAAGATATCCTCCAGCAGCTATTTCAATATCCAGCGCAACCTCACGAGCGCCACGCAGATCGAGGCCGCCTTTAAAAAAGGGGACATACGGATGGCCGTCATCTTCCCCGCCAACTTTTCCACTGACCTCACCCACACGGGGAAAGCCACCATCCAGGTCATAGCCGACGCCTCCGACCCCAACCTTGCCACCACCATTACCAATTACATCACCCGCATCGTCGGTGACTTCAATACACAATCCTCCATCGGCACAGGACAGCCGCTCCAGATCCTTCCCGAAGTGCAGATGCTGTACAACCCTGAGCTGAAAGGAGCCCCCAACTTCGTACCAGGCGTCATGGCCCTCGTGCTCATGCTCGTATGTACGATGATGACCTCCGTAGCCATCGTAAAAGAAAAAGAGCTCGGCACCATGGAGATACTCCTCGTCTCCCCCTTCAAACCCATTTACATCATCATAGCCAAGCTCACCCCCAACCTCCTGATATCCGTCGTCAACCTCTTCGTTATCCTGGTGCTCAGCGCCCTCTTCCTCGACCTCCATGTCAAAGGCAGCACCATCCTCCTTATCTTCGACAGCATCCTGTTCATCCTTACCTCCCTTTCCATAGGACTGCTGCTGTCCATCAACGCCAAAAC
>DASZWE010000546.1:0-5937 GCA_035546735.1 Puia sp. | reverse complement strand
AAGGTCCTGGTTATCTTCTTCCGCATCGCCCATCTGTTGTGTCAGATGATCAATATTGGTGGAAGACAATGCTCCCTTGCGTTCGTCTATCCGTACATTAAAGACATATTTCAGCACCCACTGTGAAATGCCGATAAAAATGCCGGCGATGGGGTAAAGCAGTCTGCTGAAGAAGTCCATGGCGCCGGAGAAGAAGCTTAGCATGGCATCGCTCTTCGAGCGGAAGATGGCCCTTGGTATGAATTCCCCGAAGAAGAGAAGGATCACGGACGCCATAAATGTCTCCGCGCACAGCCGGATGAAATTCACCCATCCTTCGGGCATATGGACCTTATTGACAAGCCAGATCCAGAAGGGTAAAAAGGTTTCGCCTACCATCAGTCCAAAGAGGACCAGGCCTATATTGAATCCGATGAGGGTAGTGCCGAGGAACTGGACGGGATGGTCCATGAAATGGGAAAGGATGATGCCACTGCTGAGTCCTTGTTTTTTCTTCAGCTCAATAGCCAGTTTATTGGCGCTGGTGAATGCTACCTCTATGCCCGAGAAAAAAGCGATGATCAGCCAGGCTATCACGATGCCAACAAGGGTATACGTATTCATACAGGCTACTAATTTAATGGGAAAAATTCATACCTCATAGTAAATAGGGAACCCGTTTTAGGGGCCGATACGGGGGGGTGTTCAAAGTCCAAGGAACGATCTGACCGCCTGGTCCGCCTCTTCGCAGGCTTTCGGGAGATCGTCGTTTACAATGATCCTGTCGAAATGATGTTTGAACGAGATCTCATACGAGGCCTTGTTGACCCTGGCCATCAGGCTTTCGTACGTCTCCGTACCTCTGCTTTCCAGCCGGCGGCGCAACTCGTCCACGGATGGAGGTTCGATAAAAAGGGACAGGGTAGATTGGGGATATTGTTCCTGGATATGGATCGCGCCTTTGACCTCGATGTCCAGCAGCGGTGTCCGGCCTTCGTCCCAGATACGTTGCAGCTCCTTTTTCAGCGTGCCATAATATTTCCCTTCATAGACCATTTCCCATTCCACGAAATCGTTCTGCTGTATCTTTTGTTTAAAGTCCTCCAGGGTGAGGAAGTAATAGTCTACGCCATTGGTCTCATGGGAGCGGGGGGTCCGGGTTGCAGCCGAGACGGAAAAGGCCAGTTGGGGATATTTTCCCAGCAGATGGCGGGTAATGGATGTCTTTCCCGCTCCGGAAGGAGCTGTGATGATTATGATCCTGTTGTCCTGGCTCATATTCTATTGATTTGGGCCCCCAGGCGACGCAAGCGTTCATCGATGTATTGGTAACCACGATCGATCTGTTCAATGTTCTGAATGACACTACGGCCTTCCGCGCTGAGTGCGGCGATCAAAAGGGCGACCCCTGCCCGGATATCAGGACTGCTCATCGTGATCCCACGCAATTTTTGTTCCCTGGCGGTGCCGATGACGGCTGCCCGGTGCGGGTCGCAAAGGATGATCTGGGCGCCCATATCGATCAGCTTGTCGACAAAGAACAGGCGGCTTTCGAACATCTTTTGATGGATCAATACCGACCCTCTGGCCTGGGTAGCCACTACGAGGACGATGCTGAGGAGGTCGGGTGTAAAGCCCGGCCAGGGATGGTCATAGATGGTCAATACGGAGCCGTCCAGGAAGTTCTGTATCTCGTATATGTCTTGTGGGGGAATATAGATATCGTCCCCCCGGAACTCCATTTGGATGCCTAATTGCCGGAATTTATCGGGTATGACGCCCAGGTTCTCCAGGCTGACGTTGCGGATGGTGATCTCGCTCTGGGTCATGGCGGCCAGGCCGATGAAAGAGCCTATTTCGATCATGTCGGGGAGCATCCTGTGTTCGGCGCCGCCTAAATATTTCACGCCTTCTATTTCGAGGAGGTTGCTTCCGATGCCGCGTATACGGGCGCCCATCCGGGTAAGCATCTTGCACAGCTGTTGGATATAGGGCTCGCAGGCGGCGTTATAGATCGTGGTGACGCCTTCTGCCATGACGGCGGCCATGATGATATTGGCCGTACCGGTGACGGAAGGTTCGTCCAGCAGCAGATAGCAGCCTTTCAGATGCGCGGCTTCCAGGTGGAACAGTCCTTCTTCCGCATGGTAGTTGAATTGGGCGCCCAGCTTTTCAAATCCTATGATATGGGTATCCAGCCGGCGTCTGCCTATCTTGTCGCCTCCGGGTTTTGGAATGAATGCCTTCCGGTAGCGCGCCAGCATGGGGCCGGCCATCATGACGGATCCGCGCAATCTTCCGCTCTTCTGACGATAGGAGTCGCTGCGGAGGTAGTCGATGTCCACCGTATCCGCCTGGAAGACGCAGGTATCCGGGGCGGTGCGCCGGATCTTCACGCCCATCTCGCCCAGGAGCTCGATCAGCAGGTTGACATCGAGGATATCCGGAATATTCGTGATCGTGACCTTTTCCGGCGTGAGCAATACGGCACTGATGATCTGTAGGGCCTCGTTCTTTGCGCCCTGTGGTATGATCTCACCCTTGAGTTTCTTACCACCTATGACTTCGAAGGAGTTCAATTAATATCGTTTCTTTTTGAATTTTCCCGGCCGGTCGTTATTCCTGTCATTACGATTGTTATTCCGCTGCTGGAACTTCTGGTTGCGTCCTTTGTTGCGGTATTCGCCGAAGTTCTGACGATCCCTATCCCTGGACTCATTGGGACGGAAGCTTTTCACGTACGGCGTGTTGGTGAATTCCAGCTGTCCGTGGGTAATCTGGGAGAGCTCGCTTTGGATGGCGTCGTCATGGACGGTCTCTTTATGCCAGTTGTTATACGCCAGCTTCATGTAGTAGGCGACGGCATTGGCAAAGCCATTGCGCTTTTCGGGATTTTCTTCTGCGAGGGCCTTGTTGATGACGATCTCCAGGTTCTTTCCCAGGTGCGACAGCTTGGGATAGCGCTTGGGATATTTCAATGGCTTGGGCCGGGCGCGCAAGGTTTCCCTTGTGGGGATGGGATAAGGTGAGGATACTTCCAGCTTGAAGTCGGAGATCAAAAAAAGGTGATCCCATAATTTATGCCGGAAATCTTCTACATTTTTCAGGTGTGGATTGAGGAATCCCATCAGCTCGATCACGGCCTGTGCATTCCGCTGTCTTTTTTCTTTATCCTCGAGGGTCACGAGATATTCGATCATCTTCTGTATATGACGACCGTATTCACGCATGACCAGGTGATTTCGTGTCGTGTTGTATTCCATGTTTTCCATATTGTAGTCAAAACTAGGGTAAAAAGTTTGAAATCCCAATTCACGGTGGGGGAGGGAGGCTGTTGCACGGAGGGGAGGCTGTTGCACGGAGGGGAGGCTGTTGCGAGGCGGCGGTCCTGAAGGACCGGCCATTACACGGACGCTGTTTTATTGCCCTTCGGGCGCCCTCGCTGTGCGAGGGCTGTGCGCGGGCTGGGCTCGGGCTGGCGAGGGCTGGGAGGGCTAAAAAAGCCCACCGGGGGGCAGGCTTTTTCGCAGGATAGATTGGATCCATTGGTCTTTCACAGGTTTGTCTTTCAACTGGGCGGCCATCAGGAACCGCGTGGGGCGGTTCGGCTAATTAGTTAATATAGATCTTACTGGTATATTGTTTACTATGGGTCATATCCACCGTCCGGAGGAAATAAAGTCCTTTTGCGGGCTGGGGGTTAAGGTCCATGTGGATGTCCTGGCCGGCATTGAGCGTGGCGGATCTCCGCTGTATGACCTGTCCGGCAGCATTGACGAGTTCCAGGATATAGCTACCCGTCTGGGGGGTATTGAATCGGAAGAGCAGGGTATTTGTCACCGGATTAGGATAGGTGTTGTAGATGAACAGGCCATTGCCGCCCGATCCGCCCGGGGTCAGGGTCAGCGTGCCCGAATAGGTCATTTTCCCTTCTGCATCCGTACGCCTGATGCGGAAATAGATCCGGCCCATAGCAGCCTGATCAAGGTTGTATCGATACTGGTATTTTGTAACAGTACCTGCTGTAGCAATCGAACTTTGCGCTTTTCCGATGCTGGTGAACTGTTTGCCGTCTGTGCTGATCTGGATCTCATAGGTATCATTGTTTTGTTCATTTTGAGCTAACCATTGCAACAGGACCGTATTGCCGTCCTGGCTGGCTGTAAAGTTCGTGATGGTGGTCGCCAGGGGTATGCTGGGACAGAGGAAAAAGGTGATACGGGCGGAGCCCCAGTACTTGGTCCTTATCTGGTAATCGAAAGAAGTGCCCGCATCGGAGAAGGCGCCGCCGCCGAAGGTCAGCGTGTCGCTGACTGTACCTGTCCCTACATAGGGCGCCGGATTGCTGACCGACACATTGGTCACCTTTTTGTTCAGCATCGTGTCCGGGCCTAAGACTATGCTGTCGGAGGGGGTGCCGGTGGTGCCTGCGGGGCCAAAATCGAAGGGACCGTAGTCAAGACTGCCCGATTTGGAAGTGTTGATGCTGGGAGGGCCCGTGATCTTGGTGGTTACAGAAATAGTAAAATTGGCACCTGCGATGGGGCCGGAGGCCTGGTTGCGCACAAGGGTGCTGGAGACGATGGATATGGTATCCGTTATCTGCATACAGGCCAGATACATGGCTCCCGTCGGATCCTGGTATTTATTGAAGGTAATAAGCTCTTTTGGCCCATTGGATGTATCGATGGTGACATACTGCGTGATCGAGTCCTTTCCTGTACAGGTGCATTGGGCGAGACTAATCCGGGGGAGGATGACTGTTATGCATAGGCATACAGTAAAGAGGCGTGGGTACACACTTTTCATAAGCACGGATTTTCGTGAGAATTCGGATTAAATTAAAAACATGTTAAAAAGAACAAGAATGAGGCCAAAGGGGTCTTTTGGGGCCGGGACGCACCGTAAAAACCACATTTTAGCTAATAGATTAAATTGTAAACGGTTGATTATTAGCATAATTTTTTCGCAATTTTTTATGCACATTGCAGGTATCTGAGGGGGAGGGTGAAAATCTTACCTTTGCCCTATGCTGATCTTATTGGATTGCAGACCATTGCAAAAGGCGGGGGCCTCCGGTGAAACAAGCTGGTTTATAATTACTTGTGTAAAAGAATTGACGGCCCGGCACGGGGTGCAATGGATATTCCTGCTGGATAAGGGTGAAGAGGGGCTTGCTTTGCCGGCAGACGGAAAACAGCTGGTTCGTAGGACGCTTCCCGGCAGGCTGGGTGATGAGCTATGGTATAGCTGGCTGATGCCAAGGATGGCCAGGAGGGAAAAGGTGGACCTGGTGATGACAGGAGGTGAGGGACTGAAGACGCGGGGAACGAGCGGGGCCATAAAAATGTCCGAGACGAACAGGGCCATAAAGATGTCCGAGAGGAACAAGGCGATAAAGATGTCCGAGACGAACAAGCCCATAAAGACACCGCTATGCGTCTGGGAGATGTCCGAAAAAGGTTTGGTCTTCTCTGCGGGAGAAACAGAGGTCCGGGTGCCGCTGGCC
Source organism: Puia sp. (assembly GCA_035546735.1). Lineage (GTDB taxonomy): Bacteria > Bacteroidota > Bacteroidia > Chitinophagales > Chitinophagaceae > Puia. Next base: position 449 of record DASZWE010000546.1, on the reverse strand, counting down.
CCGGATGAGGAAGTGCGGTCTTTGTCAGCAGAGGAGCGAGAGAAATGGAAGGAGGAGACGGCAGGGGGGAGAGAGTATTTTTTTGCCGATGTCACGGGATTGAGAACATCGAAGGTGGTGAATCTCTTAAAGGCGTTTTCTTTGTTTAAAAAGCGTCAGCTGTCCAATATGAGGCTGGTACTGGCGGGAGCAGGGACGATCGACAAGCTGGACTCTTATAAGTACAGAGAGGATATCTGTTTATTTCCCGGGAGGGAAAAGGGATCGATGGAGGCCGCTTATGCTGTTATCCATATCCCCCGCCGGAACGATCCGGGTATTGCCGTATTGAATGCCTGGCGGGCAAAGGCGCCCGTTATTATGCTGGCGAATGGGGCGAAGGCGGCGAAGAGCGGGAATGGGACGAAGGGGGCGAAGGCGGCAAAGGGTGTGAATGAGGCGAAGGCGGC
>DASZWE010000545.1:0-18774 GCA_035546735.1 Puia sp. | reverse complement strand
CATGATCGGAGCATATTTCAGACCCGGCTCCTTTTGAACGATCCTGTCGATGGCCAAAAGAATAGAGTCCGGATGTCCGAGGTCATTGGGCTTGTCAGGATCAGCCCTGAACTTCCACAGTTCGAAACTTTCATCCTTATCCAAAAATTCCAAACGCCTCTGCAGATTCCTTTGGGCCAAGGCAGCCTGTACATCCCAATCACTATTTATTATCCGGGGCAGGATCTGTTTAAGCTCCGCAGGGTAGCCTACCCAGGCCAGCCGGCCGGCTGCATCCACAATGAAGGATCGGGGGATGCCCTTATTCTTTTCTCCCGCGGAGTCGAGCCATCCTGCTTCCATAAAATTACTGTCCTCCGCCGCCACGTTATAATCCATCCGGGCACCCATGCTGTCTACAAAATGTTTTATTTTCTCCAGGGGCATCGTTCTTTGTTCATGAACATCGATGCCTAAAAAAATGACCTTATCTCTGTATTCACGTGCCAGTTCGGAGAGGTGGGGCATGGCAATTTTGCAGGGATGGCACCAGGTGGCCCAGAACTCTACTACATAGATCTTTCCTTTTTCGAATTCCTGAATGGGAGCGCCTTTTAGCCATGCGCGCAATCGGAGGGGAGGGGCGGGATCGCCAAGGTTGACCGAAGGGGGCGGGTCCTCCTGTCCATGCGTGGTGGCGGTCAGGAGACAGCATAGCAATAGCTGGAAGATCAGTCGGACAGGCATTATACTTTCCTATATTTTATCGTTTTGTTCTGTGCTCAGACACAATGTGCCAGACAGTATATCTGCTGCCGGACGCATCGATGGCGATGCCACCCCCATCCATGGGACAGCCGTTGAGCCAGTTCATGAATGAAGTTACAATTTTTTATCGGTGGCCGGGACCCGACGTTTCTATTATTGTCCTCACAAAGAAATGCTGCTATTCTCCTATACCGCCTCAAGAAATTCAACCCGAAAAACGGCCTGTTATAGCATTCTCTATGTAAACCCCTATCCCTAACCGTAGATCTTTTTCAAGACATAGATAAAGTTGGCTACCTTCACCCCATGGAACAGATCGTACATATCCCGGTGGACTACGGGGGCGTCGAACGGGAGTTCGAGGCGCGGGTACAGGTATGGCAATATGGCCACCGATGGTTTGTACAGGTAGAGGGCGTAGAGTTGGTGTTCGAGCGGGACGATGCCGGTGCATACCGCGCCCTGACGCCGGAAGGGTATATGGGGAAGCTGCCGGAACGGGGACTGGTCCAGGCTATTGCGGAGGTGCTGGATGCGCTGGAAGCATTGTAGCCTGCCAATACGAAATTTAAATTATCTTTGTACGCATCTCCAATGAAAAAAGTCCTGGCAACCATATTGGCCATTATCTATCTCTCTACCTCCATGGGGGCTACTATCCATCTGCATTATTGTATGGGTAAGCTGGTTGCCTGGGGACTGCTGGACAATGGTAACAAGGATTGTGCATTCTGCGGAATGCCAAAACAATCAGCCGGCAAGGGGTGTAGGATCGCCATGAAGGGCTGCTGTCATGACGAGCACAAACAGATCAAAAGTGAAAAGGACCAAAAGCCTGGTCAGAGCTCCCTTGAGCTGGTCAGGATGGCGCCGGCAGTCGTTCTACTCTCTTATAACCTGTGGCAGGATCATTTTGTCCATTCCTTAATTGCCGGCGAGCCTGCGATCAATGGGCCGCCTCTTACAGGCAGCGTCCCTGTTTTCCTGCGTATTTGCAGCTTTCGTATCTGATCTCATATTGTTTATTGTCGCCTGACGCATGTCGGGCTTTTATTTTTTCATCTCTTACAATAAACATATGACACGCTATATATTTCTTTTAATCTGGCTGGCTATTGCCAATACTGCAAGCGCTCAGGCGAAGAACAGTTCTGCTGTTATCACCGTATATGGCAACTGTGAACAGTGCAAACACCGGATCGAAACGGCCGCCAGGGGGAAGGGCGTTGTTTCGGCGAACTGGGACATCGGGTCCAAATTGTTATCCCTCGTATACAACCCTTCCAAAACATCTCTTGACAAGATCCGGCAAAGGATAGTGCTGGCCGGTCATGACACCAGGTTTAAAAAAGCTACGGATGAAGCTTATAACAGCCTGCCGTCCTGCTGTCTCTACCGAAAGAATGAACCCGGAGGCCAGGAAGTTACCATAAAAGGCATGGTCATGTCGATGGACGGTAAGGGGAAATTCGCACCTCTTGCCAACGCATCTGTTTACTGGCTCAACAGCACAAGCGGTATCCTGACCGATAGTCAGGGTTTTTTTGCTATCCCACCTGATGCAAATGGGAACAGACTGGTGATCTCTTATACGGGCTATGCCCCGGATACCGTCCTAGTGACCGGCAACACGCAGCTCAGGATCATCCTTGCCGCCGGCCATCAGTTGCAGGATGTGACTGTATATGCACGCAACAGGTCCTACTATGCGTCTTCGTTGACGCCCGTCCGCACGCAGGTCATCGGTGAAGTAGAACTGTATAAGGCAGCCTGTTGCAATCTGAGCGAGAGCTTTGAGACCAACCCTTCGGTAGATGTGTCCTACAACGATGCTGTAACAGGCACAAAGCAGATACAAATGCTTGGTCTCTCCGGAACATACACTCAGCTGACGGTAGAAAACATGCCGGGACCCAGGGGTATCGCCACTTCAAACGGACTTGGTCTTATTCCGGGACTGTGGATCGAGAGCATACAGCTGACAAAGGGGACGGGATCAGTCGCCAATGGGTTTGAAAGTATTGCAGGCCAGATCAACATTGAAGAAAAAAAGCCCCAGACGGCGGAAACGCTGTTTTTTAATGCTTATGTAAATGAGGTTGGCAAGACAGATATCAATCTCAATCTGTCGAAAAAATTAAATAGTAAATGGAGCACCGCATTGTTGCTGCACGATGACTTTTTGGCCAACAAGGGCATGGACCAAAATAAAGATGGATTCAGAGACCTTCCTACAGGCAATCAGCTTAACATACAAAACAGGTGGCAATATGCAAATCCAAAAGGACTGATGGCCCAGTTTGGTATAAGGGTGCTGTCGGACAGCCGCACCGGCGGGCAGGTAGGCTTCAATCCGGCAGTGGACAAATTTACCACGAATGCCTACGGCATTGGATTGAGCACGCAGCGTTATGAGGCGTTTGGTAAAATAGGGTATGTTTTTCCCGGGAAAAAATATAAGAGCTTTGGGCTTCAGCTGTCGACATTCAGCCATCGGCAAAAGGACTATTTCGGCCTGACAGCTTATGATGCAAAGCAGCAGGATCTGTACGCGAATTTTATATACCAGTCTATCATCGGCAATACTAATCATAAGTTCAGAACGGGACTTAGCCTGCAGTATGATCATTATGACGAAACATTTAATGTAACGAATTATGAGAGAAAGGAAGCTGTTCCCGGCGCATTCTTTGAGTACACCTGGGATGTGGCGCCCAACCTCAATATGGTGGCGGGTATAAGGGCTGATCACAACAATCTTTTTGGCAGCTGGATCACGCCAAGACTGAATATGAGATACCAGCCCTTTAAGAAGACGACGATACGGCTAAGTGGCGGACGTGGCCAGCGTACTGCCAATATATTTGCAGAAAATATTGGATGGCTTGTCAGCAGCAGGTCTGTCAACATTATCAACGGTGGCAATGTCGGCGCCTATGGATTAAGACCGGAAGTCGCCTGGAACGAGGGGATAAGCATCGACCAGAAATTCAAGCTGTTCGACAGAGAGGGTAATATAACGGCAGACTTTTTCAGAACTGATTTTGTCAACCAGGTGGTAGTGGATGCGGACAGGAGCGCCTCCGCCATAAGCTTCTATAACCTGCAGGGAAAGTCCTTTTCAAACAGCCTTCAGGCGGAGTTGAACTACCATTTTCTTAAACAGCTGGAGATAAGGCTGGCCTACCGCCTTTTTGATGTCAAAACGACGTACCACGGCGGGCTTTTGGAGCGACCGCTGGTGGCGAAACAACGAGCTTTTGCAAGCCTCCATTATGAGACGGAGGATAAGTGGAAATTTGATTATACGGTGCAGCTTGTCGGGCAGAAAAGACTTCCTTACTCAGGGGACAACCCAAAAGAGTTCCAATGGGGGTCTTATAGTCCTTCTTACATGGTCATGAACGCACAGATAAGCAAGACCTTTCACGCATGGGACGTATATGCGGGCGCGGAGGATCTGAACAATTATTATCAAAGGCACCTGATCATCGATGCTGCTAATCCATTCAGTCAATATTTTGATGCCGCTGTCGTCTGGGGACCTACTTTTGGGAGAATGCTATATGCCGGGGTGCGGTTTAAGATCAAATGATTCTGTCACCATCTAAGCTTTACACCCCCATTGACGACAATGCCATCCAATGGTGCATATATGTCCCGGAAGGTAGGCTTGCTGACAGAGCCGGTGTAGATCGTCTCAAAGCGTGTTTGACGGGTATCGGTAAAGTTCTCGAAATTCAAAAAGAGGGAAAAATGCTCCCATATCTTTTCCGCCATGAAGCCCAGGGTCCAATAGGACCTGCCAAAGCTGCCATCCGTGAGCAACTGACGGCTATAGTAGTAGGCTTCGAACCCCAGCTTCCATTTGTCTTCCTTTTCATATATCAGCACATTGTTCAAACGATGCCTTGCCGTCAATGGGTTTTCGCGGGTAGCGTCCTTGTTTTTGAGATGTGCGTCCGTAAAGGTATACCCCAGATAAAGCTTGAAGTCTTTGTAGCCAAGCCTGACATTGGTTTCCCAGCCCTTGCTGTCCATATGTCCGCTGTTATTGGTCAGCTTATAAACAGGTCCGGGTAGCGTGTCGAGCAGCAGCGGGTGGTTGATATGGGTAAAGAAAAAAAGCTGATTGATGGTGAGGCTGATCCCCCCAAGGGTCGTCCGGTAGTTCACATCCAGGTTGACGCCATGAGACATCTCCAGGCTATTGGTATGGGAGCTTACAGGACTGACGGAGCGGAACTGAATACGCTCTGTCTCTTCCGTAAAGATGGTCGGGGTCTTATAGCCCAGGCCTCCGCCAAAGCGAGAAGTAAGCCGTGGAGCGATCTTGAACAGCGCCGACACCCGGGGCAGCAGGACAAAACCATAGTCGGTGACATAATCACCCCGCAGTCCTGCTTCCGTCTGAAGCCAGGGAGTAATGGATGCGGTATTTTGTATAAAGGCGCCGAACGTACGCTGCTGGTAGTTCCTGGGCAGGGAGCTGTCGCTGGGAAATTCTTTAAAACCGTCGCTGTAAAAGTTCACGCCGGCAATCCAATCCAGCCGCCCCTTATGATGAAAGGAAAGCTCCGAATAGGACGACCATTGTCTGCCGTTAAATCTGTATTCCGGGATGTCGATGGTACGGATAAATTTGCTGAGAGAGCCTTTCAGCGTTATCTGATCTTTGTCATTCCAGCGATGATCCAGGGTGAGTTGACTGGAAAGGCGATGAGAGCTATTGTCCTCGAAATATTGATGGATGCTGTCCTTCCTGCCTCGGAGATACTGAATATCGCCGCCCTGACGGGTCTCCCGGGTAACGCCGAAGCCGGCTATAAGCTTTGTATGCGCACCCAGGTCCAGGAACAGCTTTGGCTCGATGAAATTGCGCCGGGTCCTGGGAATGGCTGTAAATGGGGTGTTCCCGGGAGCATATGGCTGACTGCCGTCATGCGCGGCAAACAGGGTAACGCCCACCTTTTTAAACTGCTGTCCATAAAAGCCGCTCAGGTCCCAGCCACCGGCAGAAGTGCCGTTTGCAAGGAAGCGCAGGTCTTTTTCCGCCTTGGGTGTTCGTGAGATCAGATTGACGAGCCCGGCAATAGCGCCTCCGCCATAGAGTGTAGAGCTGGCGCCTTTTATCACTTCCACCTGTCTGAGATCGAGCGGTGGGGTTTGGAGCAGGCTAAGGCCTCCGGCAAAGCCTCCATACAGTGGAAAGCCGTCTTTGAGCAGCTGGGTATACCGGCCGTCCAGCCCCTGGATGCGGATGCTGGAATTGGCGGAAGTAGCGGAGACCTGCTGTGTCTGGATACCCGTGCTCTCGTTGAGCATCATACGGATATCACCCGGTCGCATATTCCCCTTTTCTTCCAGTTCCTCGCTGTTAAGGACCTCGACCCGTGTAGGCAGGTCGCGGATGCTGCGGGAGCTTCGGGTGGAGGATACGATGACTTCTCCCATTTCTTTGTCCGCGGGGGATAATAAGACTACGACCGTGTCGCCCGGAACAGGGAGGCTGAGGGTTATTGTCTGTTGCTCATAGCTGGTAAAGCCCACCCGGAAAGTATACCGGCCCGTAGTCAGACCGGACAGTACAGCCCGGCCTGTGGGATCTGCGCTTGTACCCCGGGATGTGCCGGTGACGATGACTGAGGCGCCGGATAAAGGTTCATGTGTTCGGGTATCTTTAATAATAAAGGTAAGGGCATATTGACCCAGGCAGAATGAATGCCCGGATAGGAGCAGGAATAATATAACTAGCTGCCGCATAGTAAGCATGATGATTACGTGAAGGAAAAGGAAAGGATGGCTGTATTGAGATCAGCTTATGCGGGGAGGCTGCCAGATAAAGGTGGTAAAGCCCGGAAGCGTATTGCTCGCAGGTAGTGACAATTTGGGTGCGGAAGGTATTTCCTTGTGCTGTAACATAACACCTGCCTGGGGAACAATAAAACCATGACAGGCTCCGCATGCAAAAAAAGGAGAGCAGGGGAGGCTGCTTTTGTTGTCGGGAAGGCTGTTCTTATGGTGGGCCGCGGTAGTGATGGCCTCGTCGATGCAGCAGCCGTCATCCGCCTGGCAGGGGATGGCCGACAGGAGGAGGATGTATAAAGGCAATAAATAGAGCAGCCGCTTCATCGGGCCAAAGATAGGTCATTTGGTGAAATACCTCCAAATGGGTATGGCGGCAATAGCGCCGACCGGTGTGGCGACGAGGTAGACCCACAGGTTTTCAAGATGCCCTGAAACAAGAGCGGGTGCGAAGGAACGGGCGGGGTTCATGGAAGCGCCACAGATGGGGCCTGCAAACATGGCTTCCAGCAATACCACGGACCCGATGGCCAGACCTGCAAACATGCCCTGCTCTTTGCTGCCGGTGGCCACATTTATGATTACCAGCATGAGAAAAAAGGTCAATACGCACTCCAATATGAATGACTGGGCGGCGCTTCCGGCAGGAAGGGTAGCTCCTAACAAGGCATTGGCCGGAAATAAAAATTTTAGCAGCAAGCTGGCGGCTACCGCACCGGCCAGCTGACTGATGATATAGGGCAGCAATTGCTGGAAAGGAAACTTTCCCGCAACAGTGAAGGCCACACTAACGGCCGGGTTCAGGTGCGCTCCGGATATATTGCCCAGCGCATAGATCATACACATTACGATCAGCCCGAAGGTCATGGCAATACCTGCATGGGTGACGGCTCCGTGTGTTTCCTGGTCTATGACGATGGCGCCTGTGCCGCAGAATACCAGCGCGAAGGTGCCGATGAATTCAGCTACGCATTTCTTCATGGATCAACAACATTGGCTGCCCGGTGAGCAACAATTCCTTTCATCCTTTGCCGCCTTCTCCCCATATACCGTAATACTTTCAATGCGGCTGTCATTCGCCTTAAAGGCCACTGCTTCTTCCGGGCTGAGATACTGGCTAAGGATGTCGTCCGGCAGTGTGATCTTCTTTTCTTTTTGTATCTGTATGTTGACGAAACCAGCTTCTTCGATGATGGACAAATAATCTTGTTTTTGGATGGCTCCTGACACGCACCCGGCGTACAGCTCCGCCACTTCCTTCCATTTGTCGGGCAGGGGGCCATTCAATACGATGTCGGAGATGGAAAAGTGCCCGCCCGGCTTTAAGATCCTGGCTATTTCGCTGAACACTTTGTGTTTGTTGGGCACCAGGTTCAGGACACAATTGCTGACCACGACATCTGCTTTGTTGCTGGTGAGCGGCATGTCCTCGATATCGCCCTGTCTGAACTCGACATTGTTGTATCCCAGCTGTTCGGCGTTGGCCTGGGCCTTTTCGACCATGGCCGGGGTGAAGTCGATGCCGATGACCTTGCCTGTCTCGCCCGTCTCGGCCCGCGCGATAAAACAATCGTTACCGGCGCCGGAGCCCAGGTCGACGACCACGTCGCCTTTTTTGATCTTTGCGAATTGGGTGGGCAGCCCACAGCCAAGCCCCAGGTCGGCGTGGGGGTCATAGCCTTCCAGGTTGCTGTAGTCATCGCTCATGATGTTGTAGACCTCCGTAGAGCAGCAGCCGGAACCACAGCAGGATGATTGATTGGTGGCCTTGTCCTGGAGGGCGATCTCGCTGTATTTCTGGCGGACCATGTCCTTGATATTTTCGGTAGGTGTCATATTGGTGTGTTTTTAAGCTTTCCAGAATGATGGATCATGCGCCTGCCGGACCAGATCTTTGATCGTTGTTTCTATCTCATCCCTGACGACACGCGTGTGTTCCAATATCTCTTCCTGACTCCCCTTAAACCCCGAGGGATCTTTAAATGACCAGGCCAGGCGTTTGACAAGTCCCGGAAATATGGGGCAGCGTTCGGCGGCTTCCTTATCGCAGACGGTGATCACGGCATCGTATTGTCTGCCCTGGAGGAAGAGGTCGCCCACAGCCTGTGTCGGCTTGCCGGTGAGGTCGATACCAATCTCTCTCATCACCGCCACAACATTTGGGTTTAGCCTGCCAGGTTCCAGACCGGCGCTTTCGGCTTCGAAAAGGTCACCGCCGTGCTTTTTTAGGAAAGCCTCGGCCATCTGGCTGCGGGCGGAATTATGGATACAGACGAAGAGCACTTTGTATTTCTTGTCGGGCATGTTGGTTTATTTTTATATTGCGATATTACGATGGATAAGTTGAAAAAAATTACCCGCAGCAGCCGTCCCCTCCTTTATATGCGGCAAACAGGGCGCCGATCTCTTTCTGAAAGCTGGCCCAGGTCTTTGGCTCGATGCAGTAGCAGATGCTGGTGCCTTCGATAGTGCCCTGGATAAGACCGGCGTTCTTCAATTCCTTCAGGTGTTGCGAGATCGTTGGTTGCGCCAGTCCCAGCTCATCCACCAGGTCGCCGCAGATACAGGCATTGGTCTTTATCAGGTGCTGGATGATCGCAATGCGGGCGGGGTGGGCCAGCGCCTTCATCATGCCCGCCAGCTTGTTCTGCTTGTCCGTGAATATTTCCGACTTGGTTAGCCCCATTACTCTATTGTTTCATTGCAATATTACGATAAAATAATAAAAGAGCAAATTTGTTTAGAACAATTACGCAGTTTCACGATACTAAGTGTTTGCATGTATTAAAAATGTAAACATTTCTCTTTGATATGCTAAATTATTTTAAATTGTCAAAGAAATAGAGCCTTTTGCCTTTTATTGCCTCTACAATCGGCTCCTGGTTATGGTCTGATCGATAGCCACATTGGGTTTTTCGGCGATATGTCCAATGGAGGATTGCTTAACTATCGTGCCAAAAATATGATCATCAACCCAAACGTAGACGTTCCTATTCAACGGACTTTCCATCGTGCTGCCGGTTATTTTATCGGATCGGCGATCTTTATTGCTGTTCTGGTACTGGTTGGATGGGGTTGGGACGTTGCGTTCCTGCGAAGCCCTCTGGCTGGAACCGTAGCCATGAATCCGGTGACTGCCCTCTGCCTGGTCGTTGCAGGTATTTCCATTTGGTTGACAGAGAATGAACATCCTTATTTGCGGCGTGCAGGTGCCTGTTGTGCAATATTCGTCATGCTGGTGACCTTTCTGCGTTTGGAAAACCTCTGGTACGGTTTTTCCTTTAAGGTGGATCTGCTCCTTTTTGGGTCAAGGATGAATGCACTATCCGGCAGCAATGGTCTGGACCGGATGTCTATGAGCGCTGCCCTTTGCCTGCTGCTGACCGCTATCGGTCTTTTGCTGCTCCGTATAAGGACCAGCCGGGGGCAGATGTTATCACAAATAGTAGCGTTGGTGGTCGGGTTAACAGCCTTGTTTTCGTTGATGGGCTATCTCTATAAGGTAAAGGAATTCTATGGATTTTTCCGTCATCTTCCCATGTCTCTCCTGACAGCGCTATGCCTGTTGCTGCTGACCATTGGTATTTTATGCGCCAGGCCCGATAAAGGTATTATGAGAGATATGACCACCAGCCTGTCGGGCAGTCTTCTTGCCAGGATGCTGGTTCCGGTGGCGACGGTGATACCTATCATTCTGGGATACCTGCGCTTATATGGGCATTGGGCAGGTCTCTTCTCTACTGAATTTGGATTGACGATCCTGGTGTTCAGTATTATTCTGATCTTTTTAGGCACTATCCGGTACGTCGCCATCCTATTGAACAAAAGGGATGTGGAGAACAACAGGATCACCGGCGAGCTATTGGCAAGTGAGAACAGGTTTCATCTACTGGTCGATAGCATAGAGGACTATGCCATATTTCAAGTGAATGCCACAGGGCATATCGAAAGCTGGAATATAGGTGCGCAGAAGATCAAAGGATATACTGCGGAAGAGGTCATCGGCAAGCCGATATCCATCTTTTACTCCCAGAAGGATATTGAAAATGGGGTGCCACAGCAAAACATGGAAAAGGCAAGGATACATGGGCGTCATAGCAGCGAGGGATGGAGGATACGGAAGGATGGGACGAGATTTTGGGGAGATATTGTATTTACCGCCCTATATGATGGCAAGGGACAATTAACGGGATTTGCAAAGGTCACGCGGGATAGGACAGAATATAAGCGTGTCCAGGAACAGATCGCGTACCAGGCACGCCTGATGGAGGATGCTACCGATACCATCATCTCGATCGATGTGGGATATCAGATTGTGAGCTGGAACAAGGCTGCCGAGCTCCTTTACGGCTACACGGCACGGGAAGTGCAAGGTCGGCATATTCGCGATGTAGTAAAGACTCGATCGAGTGATGCCCGGCGGGAATTGATCATCCGTCAACTGCAGGAATATGGGCATTGGAAGGGTGAGGTCACACATCATAACAAGAATGGACTGCCTGTATACATTCTGCTATCCATTTCCGAAACCCGTGACAAAGGAGGAAAGATCGACGGGTATGTGCTTGTCGGCAGGGATATTGCCATACGGAAGAAACAGGAGGAGTTTCTGAGGAAGTTTAACGAACATCTTGAGGAATTGGTACGTAAGAAAACGGCGGAACTGGTCGTCGTCTTTGAAAGGGTCTCGGATGGCTTCATGGCATTTGACAAAAATGGTATCATCACCTATGTAAATAAAAAAGCGGCGGAATTGAACAGGCGCGAGGCGGAGGAACTGATCGGGAAGAATTTCTGGCGACTTTTTCCCACCGCCATCGGCAATGAGTTCGGAGAGAATTTTCATCGCGCCATCGATATACAGCAAAACCTGCATTTCGAGATGTTCTCGCCTTCACTGGAACTATGGATCGAATGTTTTATGTATCCTTCGGAAGACGGTCTTTCCCTCTTCTTCAGGGATATCTCCGGGAAGAGGCAGGCGGAGGAAACCATCACCCGCAACAATGAAGAGCTGAGACAACTGGCGTCGCACCTGCAGGATATACGGGAGGAAGAACGGGCGACTATTGCACGGGAGATCCATGATGAGCTGGGACAGCAGCTCACCGGTATAAAAATGGATGTCTCCTGGCTTGGCAGGGGGTTGAACAAGCAGCCGGAAGAGGTCCTGACCCGGAAGATAAAAGGGACCCTGGATCTGCTGGACAATACGATAAAAACTGTCCGGCGAATTGCCACTGAATTGCGTCCCAGCATCCTGGATGACCTTGGGCTTATCGCCGCCATTGAATGGCAGAGCCAGGAATTCAAGAGAAGGTCTGGCATCAATACTTTCTTCCTGAGCTCGCTGGTGGAATTTGATTTTGATCCGTCCACCGCCATTGGGCTTTTTCGGATATGCCAGGAGTCTTTGACCAATGTGGCCCGTCATTCATCCGCCCGAAATGTCTGGATCAGTCTGGACTGGGCGGACAGTGAGCTGACCTTCCGAATACGCGATGATGGCAAGGGATTTAGCAAGCAGGCAACGAAGGGTACGAAAACACTTGGCATTCTGGGTATGAAAGAAAGAGCGTTGATGATGGGAGGTAGACTGGATATACGGAATGAGGAGGCAGGGGGACTGACGCTTGAAGTGACGGTACCTGTTAAAAAAACAACTGTCCAATAAAAGAAGACCAACATGCTACGAATTTTGATAGCCGACGACCACACTGTAGTCCGAAGAGGCTTGAAGCAAATACTGACGGAAGAGTTCCGTAGCGCCGACATCGAAGATGTCTGTGATGCAGAAGAACTGCTCAAAAAAGTATTGAAGGAAAATTGGGATGTAGTGATCTCCGACATTTCCATGCCCGGCCGGAGTGGACTGGAGATATTACAGCAGATAAAACAACATTACCCTAAGCTGCCCGTCCTGATTCTCAGCATACATCCGGAGGACCAGTATGCCTTGCGGGTGTTGAAGGCGGGTGCGTCCGGCTATCTGAACAAGGATTCCGCCCCTGAAGAGCTGGTAAAGGCCGTGCACCGGGTGTTGCTGGGGAAAAGGTATATTACCGCCTCCATTGCCGAAAGGCTGGCTACCATGCTGGATGAAGGAATGGACAAGCTGCCGCATGAAAGCCTTTCCGACAGGGAGTTCGAGGTGCTGAAACTGCTGGCGGCAGGGAATCCTGTTTCCGAAATTGCCGAAAGGCTCTCCCTTAGCGCCACTACCGTCAGCACCTACCGGGCGCGTATCATGACAAAGATGAATTGCAAGAGCAATGCCGATCTGACCCTATACGCTATCCAACATAAACTGATGTAGTACTGAAGTTTCCGTTACCCGTAGAGTTTCTACTACAATCGGCCGGATATTAGTATTACAATAATCAGCCAGTCGCATCTATGGCGCAGGAGCCAATATTGATCTAATTTTGAGCCACTTAACTAATATGTCCGGCCAAATTAAGACCATATTGATCGTGGATGACGCTCCCCTTATCGTAAAATGGCTGCATCAGATGCTGAAAGTCATGCCTGTCGTATGTAGCATCCGGGAAGCCGGGAGCTACCATGAAGCATCTCTGATAATGTCCTCATTCCATCCGGATATCGTCCTGTTGGATATCAATCTCCCCGATATCAACGGGATAGAACTCCTGCGGTATATCAAAAAGAAGGACCCCTCCATCATCGTCATCATGGTGACGAACCAATCCGGCGAATTTTACAGATCACGCTGCAAAGAACTGGGAGCGGACTTTTTCGTGGACAAGTCGACGGAATTCGAACGCCTGCCGGAAATACTTTCCTCCCTTATCTAAGCATTTTACTCACGACAGCCTGTAGACATTATACTACACTCCACTTGAGATACAAGTACGTGGAAATAGAAGGTTGCTCTATTTTTCAATCTTTAGATGTGACGTTTCTTTGTATCAGAAAATTTCACACTATGAAGTCAGAGAAAAAGATTGTTCTCATCGTCGATCAGTCCCTTTTGGTGTTGCAGAGAATGATCCCCATGCTGGAAGCGCTTTCCAATGTGGAGCTGGTTGTGCATGCGGGAAGCTACAGGGAGGCCATGGGATTGCTGGGAGATATGCGGCCCGACATGATCCTGCTGGACATCGACCTTCCCGATCATCGGGGGATAGAGCTTTTAAGGGCTATCAGAGAGAAGTATGAAAACATCATCGTATTTATTCTTACCAATTTTGTCTCGGAACAACATCGCAGTCTTTGTCAAAAATTGGGCGCTCATAAATTCTTCGATAAGTCCGTGGAATATGAGCAGCTGACGGAGGCTGTAGCTTATACATCTTAAAGTAACTGAACTATGACACCCCTTCAAACCTACCCGGCCGTGTACCCTGAAGCAATTATCCGCGCACAGCAGGATGAACGCGAACGTATAGGCCATGAGCTGCACGACAATGTGAACCAGATATTGACCAGCGCACATTTGTATCTGACTGTGCTTACACGCGATTGCCCTGAATTCGAAGACGTTCGGAAAAGGACGATCGACATTTTGCAGATGGGCATCGAGGCCATCCGGCAGCTGTCGAAGGAAATGGTGATGTTTGATCTAAAGGAAGAGGGGCTGATAGGCAGTATCAGTAACCTGGTCAAAGATCTGTACAAGACAAAGCTTTTCAATATCCTTTTCATACACAGCGATGCCAGTCGTGTGGAAGCATTGGATAAATGCAGGAAGATTGCCTTATTCCGGGTGGTGCAGGAGCAGGTGAAAAATATTATTAAATACAGCCAATCGAAGAACATTCAAATAGCATTGCATTGCATGGACGACCAGATCCGGTTGCTGGTGCGCGACGATGGCATCGGATTCGACCCTGCAACCACAAAAAAAGGGCTTGGCTTATCCAATATCTATGAAAGAGCCATGCTTTATAAAGGAAAGGTCCTGTTGGACAGCGCTCCTGGCCGGGGCTGCTCGCTCATCGTGAATATTCCGTATTTCCAGCCCAATCTTTATTAATGGCAGGCGCCTGCATTCCTTCTTCTTTTGGTCATTCATTCGTCAAAATCACTTTGAGGGCCTTTTCTTTGTCGGCATGTCCAAACACCTCGTACGCACGGACGATCTCTGATAACTTGAACCGGTGGGTGATCAATGCCAGCGGATGCAATTTCCCGGCAACGACGGTCTTGATCAGCATGGGCGTCGTTACGGTATCGACCAGCCTGGTGGTGATCGTAATATTTCGGGCCCACAGCGTCTCCAGGTGGAGGTTTACGCTCTTTCCGTGTACCCCGATATTGGCGATATGGCCGCCCGGAGCGATGATAGATTGACAAAGCTCGAATGTCGCCGGCACCCCAACGGCTTCGATAGCACAATCCACACCTATGTTGCCGGTGAGCGTGTTTATTTTTTCAAC
The DNA here is from genome assembly GCA_035546735.1 of Puia sp. Taxonomy (GTDB): domain Bacteria; phylum Bacteroidota; class Bacteroidia; order Chitinophagales; family Chitinophagaceae; genus Puia. The sequence goes on along the minus strand of DASZWE010000545.1, from coordinate 3,823 downwards.
TACGTCCTCTTTAGCGCTGTTGATGATATGAGTCGCGCCAAATCGCCGGGCAACGTCCAGCCGGTTGTCATCCAGGTCGATCATGATTATTTCACCGGGCGAATAGAATTGAGCCGTCAGCAAGGCTGCCAGCCCAACGGGGCCTGCTCCTACGATTGCTATGGTGTCACCCGGGCTGACTTTTCCATTTAATACGCCGCACTCAAATCCGGTGGGTAGGATGTCGCTCAACATGACGAGGGCTTCTTCATCCGAATCTGGCGGGATCTTATAGAGGCTGGTATCGGCAAAAGGCGTTCGCACATATTCCGCCTGGGTCCCGTCAATGAGATGCCCAAGTATCCATCCTCCGTTGCTGCAATGGGAGTACATCCCCTTTTTACAATAATCACATTTTCCACAGGAGGTGATGCATGAGATCAGGACGTGGTCGCCAGCCCTGAAGTTGCTGACCGCGCTGCCCGTTTCCTCGACGATACCTACTCCTTCATGGCCCAGTATGCGGCCGGGAGTAACTTCGGGTACATCTCCCTTCAGGATATGCAGGTCTGTACCACAAATGGTGGTTTTGACCATTTTTATAATTGCATCTGTGGGGTTTTGCAAAGCCGGTTTTGGAGCATCCTCCCAGGATTTATCCCCGGGACCTTTGAATACAAGCGCTTTCATGATAATATTTTTTACGATTAAAAATGCATGTTTTTCTTCCTGGTATCTGTATGGATATGGAAAATAGCATATAACGGACACCATGCGATGAGCCCCGTCAATTCGAAGTCTGCGACGACGATCCAGACCAGGCCATTCCATATCCCCGGAAGCGAACCATCCAGGGCAAGATCCATCAATACAATGGCCGCGGTCATGCGGATAATCCTGTCTGCCACGCCCATATTCTTTTTCATTCCATATTATATTGTTCCATAAAGATAGCCGCCCACATATCCGGGGCGAATGATTTGCGTCAGCCCGCCAATTGATGATGATCACCCCTGCCCACTCCCTTAAGATCATCTTTTCTCTTGATCAGCATCATGAATGCCGCCGATGCACCGGACTACTTTTACATCACCAAACACAAACGATCTTATCAACTTAAAGTTTTTAATTATGAACAAGATTACATCTGCCAACGCCAAGTTGATCTTTGCAACGGCCCTGCTATCGGCACTCCTGCTGCTGCGCGCCATGGCGACTTCGGCACAGACCAGCTATACGGGTTCGACCGTGAACCTGGTTGTCAGCGGTACTTCTACCCTGCACAATTGGGACATGAAGTCCTCCAATGGTGAATGCAAGGCCACCTTCACGGTCAATGGAACGAGTATCAGCGCCCTGTCGGCCTTGTCTTTCTCCACGGCTGCCACCGCCTTGAAGAGCGAGCATACTTCAATGGACAACAATGCGTATAAAGCGCTGAAAACACAACAAAACCCCGCCATTTCCTATGTCATGACCGCTGCAACGGTGACACCCGGACAAGGGGGAGCCTATACCGTAACCTGTCAGGGCAAACTGACTATCGCAGGGGCCACGCGTGACCAGCAGCTGATCGCTACCGTAAAGGCCAACGGCGACAATACGCTGACCGTGTCCGGTACCCGGACTATCAGCATGAAGGATTTCAATATGCAGCCGCCCACCTTTATGATGGGCGCCATCAAGACGGGCGATGAAATTACGCTGGCATTCAACCTTACGCTTAAAAGATCATAAACACCTTAAACAGCTTTTATCAAAAATTTTTAAAACAAATTGTATGAAACTGTATTTTCCAAAGCAAATTGCTCTTTACTTTCTGGCCGGGACCCTGATCCTGTCAGGGAGCGCATCCGCCCAGACCCTCCAGGGAAAGATCCCATATCTGAGGGCTTATGACAAGACGGGTATCAATGTATTCGAGACATCCAAGACCGATACCGCTACCTTCACCGCTCCGACACTCCGCCTGGGCGCGGGTTTCACCCAGGAATTCCAAAGCCTGAAGGATCAGAACAGCCTGGGCTCAGGCAAAGGCAATGGCCTTTATGGCATCTCTCCCGGATTCAATACCGCCATGGCCAATCTGTACACAGACGTGCTGCTGGCCGACGGTATCCACTTGAATGTCACCGTGTATCTTTCCACCCGCCACCACAACGAGGCATGGGTCAAAGGAGGATATCTGCAATTCGACAAGCTGCCGTTCAAAGGCCAGTTCTGGGCTGACCTGATGAAATATACCACCATCAAGATCGGACATTATGAAGTCAATTACGGAGATGCGCACTATCGCCGTACAGATGGCGGCCAGGCCATGTACAACCCCTTCATAGAAAGCTATATCGTGGATGCCTTTGGCACAGAGATAGGCGGCGAGGTATACTACCAGCGCAGTGGGTTCATCGGTATGATCGGTCTGACCAATGGCATGGTAAAGGGTAGCATCGACAGCACCACCACTACGGCGCAGAACGGCACCATCCGCAAGAATCCTGCTATCTATGGCAAGATAGGATTCGACAAACAGGTAGGTGAAGCCGTTCGCCTGCGTCTCACCGGCAGCTATTATCATATCAACAGCTCTCCTTCCAATGACCTGTACAATGGCGACCGCGCCGGATCCAACTATTGGATGGTGATGGAAAAACCTTATACCGTACCTGCCAGCGGCACGAGCGCCTATGAGGGAGATGGCTTCTCCGGCAGGCTGAACCCCGGCTTCAGCTACAAAGTGGACGCCTTTATGGTGAATGGATTCGCCAAGGTGAAAGGTTTTGAGCTCTTTGGCACGCTGGAACATGCGCAAGGTCGTACCAGCACCGAAGTTTCCAACCGGCAGTTCACACAATATGCGGTAGATGGCATCTACCGGTTTGGCAGATCCGAGAACCTCTTTGTCGGAGTACGGTACAACAACGTGCTGGCCGAAATGAAGGGGATCAGCGCTCCCGTAACGATCGATCGCTTGGCTTATGCAGCCGGCTGGTTCCTGACAAAGAATATTCTGCTGAAAGGTGAATATGTCACGCAGAACTATCGTGACTTCCCGATCGCCGACTACCGCAATGGCGGGAAATTCAACGGATATGTGATTGCTGCTACAGTTGGTTTCTAAAGATTAATCTATAAAAGTTACGTTATGCTACCCGTCAAATCCACCAGGAGCCGAAGGATGTGGCTCGTCCGAAGGATAGTCATCAGCGGGTATCTGGTTGGCCTGTGTGTTCTCATCTGGGCATACAGGCCAACCCCCTCCGGGGGAGCCCGTCCGGAAAGGATAAAATGGATTGTCGAAAAGACCAGTACCATGAGCATCGCCGGAAGCACCAACATCAACAAATTCTGTTGCCAGGTGACGGAATACGCGGGGCCCGACACGCTCATGACAGTGAGAGAGGGTGCGAAGGCGACGGGGGTTTCTTTACAAGGATTGTTGCGGATCGATATAAAAGATTTCGACTGCCGCAACAGGATCATGACATCGGAATTCAAGCATACTTTGAAATACCAGCAATATCCTCAATTGATCATTCACTTTCTCAGCCTGGATAGGCTGCCATCCGCCGGGCAGGACAACGAAGCGGTGAAGGGATGGGTAGAAGTAGAGCTGGCCGGCGCCTGTAAAAAATTCGAAATAAGCTATACTTCCTGCAAGTCCGGTGGTAGTGATTTCGAGCTCATCGGTGTCCGGACATTCGGCTTCTCCGACTTTGGGCTGCGCGCGCCCCGGAAGATGGGTGGGCTCGTACGGGTCAACGACCAGCTGGATGTACAATTCAGACTACGTCTCCGCCAGATTTATGAACCGCGCTTTTAAATTAACCACCAATAAAACAATATG
>DASZWE010000544.1:0-7244 GCA_035546735.1 Puia sp. | reverse complement strand
AAGGATCGGTTCCTTCGCCTCCCTTAAAAGTTCCCGTTCCCTCGGTCGAGAAGCTGCATTCGCTGTAATTTCCGATGTAGCCGGCCCCGGCCAAAAAAATAGCATTCCGCACGGGCTCCAGATGGTCGACGGGGACAAAACAGTATAGTTTCCGCAGGACCCCCTCTTTGGGTAGCAAGGGGCGGTTCTTGATTAGCCCCAGTTTCGCCGCTATCTTTCCATTTACACCCCGGGACACAATATTATCGAGATTGGTATGAATGGCGTAGATGGCAATGTCTTTCTTAATAGCGGTAATGACAGCCTTTTCGACATAATTACGTCCATTGATCTTCTTCAGCCCGGAAAAGACGATAGGATGATGGGCAACAACCAGGTTGCAGCCATGCCGGACGGCTTCCTCCACGACGGCCTCCGTAGCATCCAGGGTAGTCAGCACACCGGTGCAGACCCATTCCCGGCTGCCGGTAATAAGCCCTGCATTGTCATAGCTCTCCTGGTAAGAAGGGGGCGCCATCTGCTCAAGCCAGGCCACCACCGTATCGATGGTTATCGCGGTATCCATACTTACTGAATGATCTTCTCGATATGCGTTAGCTTACCATCTTCATTGACACCTTCCAGCACGATCCTGAGCTTTTTGGAGATGTCGTTATTGAAGAATTTAATGCTGACCTTACGGTTGTCCTTGTCGGTGAGCACAAAGGGTTTCCAATACAACGTGGTGCGGGTATCTTCCTTTTCATTCTCCGGATTGTTCTCGAGGTAATTGGGCACATAGAATTCCTTCATGACGGCATAGCCCACGAGCGTGGCCCGGGCCAGGCCTTTGAAATTGGCGTCATTCCTTTTCTCATCCCCACCCTTCCGGGTGTATACGGAGATGACACCACCGGCGCCGCCCCCAAATCCTACCCCCGAGCCGGGACGGAACACCTTTACATAGGCCACATCGGACACAGGCGTGGCTTGCAGCTGCTGCGGGTCCACCTGCATCTCATTCAGGTACAGGGTAGGTGTAGATCCCCGCCAGGTGAGGGAGGGCGTGCCACCGGGACCATTGGCAGTAGTGATCTGCAGACCGGCCACCTTACCTTGTAAATACTGAAAGATATCCATCATGGATACGGCATAGGGGTCATTGACGAGGTCGAAACTATAAGCATCCCCGCCGCTGAACATACCGGACGTATATTTCTCATCCAGCTTCTCCGCATCGGTCTTCACCCTTCCTTTGACGGTCACGGACTCCAGGGTCTTCACCTTCTGATTGGTGATGGGCTGGACACGGGCGGCCTCCTGAGCGATGAATTTATTTCTCCGCAGATACATGGAATCTTCGGCTGTCCATCCATCATAGGTCTGTGACAGCGCCCTGGCCATCCGGCCTCCCTTTACCAGACCGTTATCGAAAATGATAGCCGCCTCATCGGACAGCTTGCGATTGGTATTGAATTGATAATAGACCCTGGCTGTGTCGAAGAAGATAAGCCCCGTGAGTCCGAACTTGGTCCCGGATTGACGCGGCACCTGCAGCATCTGGGTGCTGGAATCTTTTTTGGACATGATCACATTCAGGGATTCATCCTTTGCGATCTTATACGGGTCGATACCCAATACATCCACTTTCAGAGAGAGATAGTCCTGCTCCTGGTTCTTTATAACAGGCAGTTTGCCTCTTGCCACCTGGTCCCATTTGAATCTCCGCCAACCATGCGTCATCATCACCAGGTCCAAATATTCGGCGGTGCTGTCGGATGTATTGGAAAAATAGTAGTAAGGATTGTGTACCTCTCCCCTGATATCTCCTAACAGCAGGAGGTGGGAAATGATATTATCATCTCCCGGGAACTCGCCATCGGCCGTCGCGTCGGTGACGGCAATGGACAGATTGCTTTTCAACGTATCCGGCACTTCTATCTGCAGGGCGTTATTTCCCCGCTTGTTGACATTCTTGTTGAGGATAGCCATTTCGGGAGAGAAGCTGTATTCATTGTTATTGACAAACACCACTCTCTCCGCCAGCGGAAGCTCATGATCCGTAAAGACCGTGATTTGCAACACACCCGAAGGCAGCTGTGCCGTGGGAATGGTCCCTCCGCTCATGAAGTTTTCTTCCAGATTGATCTTTGCCTTGTACACCAGGTGCTGGTGCATGTGTCCAATAATGATGAGGTGCTTGAATTCCGCTCCGTCTGTCGAACGGGCCACCGAAAAAAGCACTTTCTGATTGCCGGTGATGGTTCGTAGCACGACTCCCTGTGGCTTTACCTGGGGCAATCCGGTCCTTCTCTCCACTCCATGTTCATCTTTCCATACGGCTACGAGGCTGTCTCCCTTCTCCGGTGTGACGGTAAACCGCCCCATCCCATCGTGTACCGAGCTGAAGGACAAAAGTTCCTTACCCTTTCCGTCCTGTAAAACCCCTTTTACCGATACGGGCAGGCCGTACTGATCGTTGGCCTTGAAAGCTACCGAACTCTCCACACCGGCTACCAGGTCGCCGCCCTCGGGGAAGAACTGGATACGGGCGCCCTGTGGTGGAGGGATGGCGGCGACTGCCGCCGAGTCCAGCTTTTTGTCATAGATCCTGATATCCTTCTCGAAATAAAAGGCGGTGTCGAAGTTGGTCATCCAGGTAGTATAGGCCCGGAAATGCAGGTGTCTGCTCTTCACGGTCTTTGGCAGGTCATAGTTACCGGCTGAAGTGGCTTCCATGATGGGATGTACTTTTCTTTCTATGATCCTGCCATCGGCATCTGACAGCTCGGTATAAAAGTTCTTGCTGAACAGCGAAGGATCGGCGCCGGTGAAGATATATGCCTTGAACCAGAGGGTCTCGCCAGGGCTATATATTTTCTTATCAAACTGTACATAGACTTTCTCCTGCGGATAATTATTCGCATAGATGTTCATGATGGAGTCCAGCTGTTGAGAGAAGGTCAATGTGGGCAATGAGAATATAAAAACAATCAGTAAGACGCTGCGGTAGTTACTCATAGAAAATAAAATTACTCCGTCGGCAGAAGATTTCCTGCAAATTGGACTAAATTATGCATAAGTCCAATTGCTGACAATTTAAAAGCAATTAATTTCGTGGGATTTTTCGGCCCTTCGGTGTAATGTAAAAGTACCTTCGGGGCAGGCGGCACAAAAATTTTGTTAAAATGGTCTTAACACAGTCGACAAAAGAGCTCTACGAAGCATATACCGATCATATGAAAAAGATTGCCGATGTCAGACATGCGGCAGCCGTACTCCAATGGGATGAAGAAACCTATCTGCCGCCCAAAGGGGCGTCCTTCCGGGGCCAGCAGATGGCCACCTTGTCGGAAATAGCGCATGAATGGTCCATCGATCCAAAACTGGGTGATCTTATGACGGAACTGAAAGGCAGGGGCGATCTGGACGAACCCGGACAAAGGAACATCACGCTAAGTCTGGAAGATTATACCAAACAAAAGAAATTCAGCCCCGCCTTTGTTCGCCTGCTCAGCGAGACGACCTCCCGCTGTTTCCACACCTGGATAAAGGCGCGCAAGGACAACTCATTCGCCCTCTTCCGGGACGATCTGGATAAAATGCTGCAGCTGAAAAAACAGGAGGCAGAACTGGCGGGCTATGAGCAGCATCCTTACAACGCCCTGCTGGACCAATACGAGAGAGGCTGCACGGTTTCCCTGCTGGACAACGTCTTCAACCTCGTTCGGGAACCTCTCAAGGATCTGCTGCATCGCATACAGGCGCGTCCATCCATAGACGACAGCTTCCTGCATGGCACTTTCCCGAAGCAAAAACAATGGGATTTTGGCATGGATGTGATCCGTCACCTGGGTTTCGATTTCGAAGCAGGACGGCAGGATATTTCCGAACATCCCTTTACCACGAGCTTTAACAAGTTCGACGTGCGGATCACGACCCGTGTCGACGAACGGGACTTCAGCAATATGCTGTGGAGCTGTATCCACGAGACGGGACATGGCCTGTACGAACAGGGATTGCCGGAAAAATATTATGGACTGCCCCTGGGCGAGTACGCCTCCCTCAGCATCCACGAGTCCCAGTCACGTCTTTGGGAGAACAATGTAGGCAGAAGCCTCGACTGGTGGAGACACTGGTATCCTATTCTGCTGACTTACTTCCCGGGTGAGCTGGAAGGCGTCTCCATCGAACAGTTCTATCAGGGCATCAATAAGGTAAAGGCTTCCCTGATCCGCACGGAGGCGGACGAGGTCTCTTACCACTTCCATGTCATGATACGCTATGAATTGGAAAAGAGCCTGATAGAAGGCTCCCTTTCCGTAGACGACATCCCTTCGTACTGGAATCAGCGCTATGCGGACTATCTGGGCGTCCGGGTGCCGGATGACAAGCGGGGCTGTCTGCAGGATGTACACTGGAGCCATGGCAGTTTTGGGTATTTTCCTACCTATAGCCTGGGCAGCTTCTATGCAGCCCAGCTCTTTGCGACGGCAGGGGAACAAAACCCCGGCATCCAACCCGCTGTCCGACAAGGGAATACGGCGCCATTGCTAACCTGGCTGCGGGAACACGTTCATCAGTATGGCCGGAGATACACCAGCGAGGAGCTTTGCCGCCAGGCTACGGGACAAACGCTGGATATTCAATATTTTCTACATTATTTACTTGATAAATACAAGAAAATTTACAATTTTTGAGGGTACTAAAATCCAGTTCTATGAAGAGGCTTTCTCCCTTAGGCCTTTTGTTCGTTGTCGCCTTCTCATTCTCTTGTAAAAAGCTCATCCAACAACAGGAGGAAAAGGCTGTCATGAATATCATTACCAATGGTAACTGGTATGTCTATCAATACCTCCAGGGCAGCGATGACATCACGACAAATTTTTCTGGCTACCTTTTTAAATTTAACGCCAATGGCACGGTCACAGGTACAAAGAACAGCGTTTCCGATACAGGCACCTGGTCTCCCGATGTAGATGCAAGGACCATCACTTCCGGCTTCCCTTCGGCAGGCCCTCCCGTGAGCCTTTTGAATGGAGTATGGAAGATCAACGACAGTGGGACGGACTTTGTCCGTGCGAGCTTTAATGATACGATCAATCATTATCTGAATACCCTGCAATTAAGAAAGCAATAGCATCGTTTAAAGAGCCGGATGCGGCTCCCCGACAGGCAAATCTTACATCCGGTGAGAAACCCTTTACTATCCGACGCCCGGCCCCGCCGGACGAAGGCGCTCACAATTTTAATGTACCAAAATTGACCATTTTTGATCCGGATAAAACTAGTTATCGTTTGCTGCTTACTGGGAATCTCTACCCTCCGTGCTCAGCTCAACGCTGACTTTTCAGCCAATGTCGTCTCCGGATGCGCCCCCGTCGCCGTACAGCTCACAGACCGAACCACCGGCGGCACCCCCAACTACTGGTCATGGGGCACCAGCAATGGACAGCTATCACGCCAGCAAAACCCCACCTTTGTGTTCTCCTCTCCCGGTACATATTCCATCAGCCTGCTGACAAAGGATGCCGCCGGCAATTTCAGCTCGGTGAGCAAGGTGGATTATATCACGGTGTATGCCTCGCCTGCAACGAGGTTCACCAGCAACCTGCAGGTGTCCTGCGTCCCGGCCGGCGTCCAGTTCACAGACCTTTCCACGCCGGGACAGGGATCCATCACCTCATGGTCCTGGGATTTTGGCGACGGCGCTACCAGCAACACCCAAAGTCCTTCCCACCAGTACATCAGTGAAGGATACTTTACCGTATCGCTCAAGGTAACCAATTCCGGGGGCTGCTCTAACACTGCCGCCTACGGGCGGTTCGTCCGCGTGATCCCGGGCGTTAAGCCCGACTTCTCCTGGTCGCAGACCTCGGCTTCCTGTTCGGCCCCCTTCGACATCCTTTTTGTCAACCAGACCTCGGGGCCCGGCCACCTCTCCTATAGCTGGGATTTTGGCAATGGCGGACCCGGCTCGACCAACGTCAACCCTTCCACGAACTTTACAGGCAATACCGCTACCGTCTCGCTGTCAGCCACCAGCGACCTGGGATGCAGCGGGTCCATTACCAAAACGGTCAGCTTCCAGGGACCCACCCCGGTGATCAACGCCTCCGACAGCGCCTGTCTCAATACACCGGTCAGCTTTTCCTCCGGCGGCAGCCCGGCGCCCGTCAGTTCCAGCTGGAATTTCGGCGATGGCGCCAGCTCGACGCAACCTAATCCTGACAATATCTATACGGCATCCGGCACCTATACCGTGACGCTTACAAATAATTACGGCACCTGCACGGCCAGCTCGACCAAAAATATCAAGGTGATCACCAATCCCGGCATCAGCTTCACCACTTCTACCAGCCCCATCGGCTGCCAGCCCCCGTTGACGGTAGGCCTTATCGACCAGACACCCGGCGCCACATCCTGGACATGGGATTTCGGGGATGGTTCACCTCCGGGCCATGGTAAAACTCCGAGCCATCAATATACCAGCCCCGGGCAATTCACGGTGTCTGAATCCGTCATCACCTCGGCAGGCTGCAGCACAGGCGCCGGCACACGCTACAATTTTGTAAAGGTCATAGGCCCGACCGCCACCCTCGACAAGAACTCGCTTGGCGGATGCACAGGTATCGCGTTAAAACCCACCGCCACGATCAACGCGCCGGATGGCGTCAAGTCCTATTCCTGGTCCGCGCCGGCCGCCACCCCTTCGACCTCGACGGCCGCCAATCCGTCATTTACCTTCAACGCACCGGGCAAATACGATATCACCCTTAGTTTCACCACCAACGGAGGCTGCACCTTCACGCAAACCTTCCCACAGGCGATCAACATCGGGACCCAGGTGGACCCAACCTTCACGCCGCACAATATCGTGACCTGCGCATCCCCTCCCATTAACTTTACCGCCACCAATCCACCGGTAATTAAATATCTCTGGCTATTCGGCGATGGGGACTCGAGCGATATAGGACCGGCGACCACCCATAGATTCCGCGACACGGGCTATTTTGACGTCACCCTGAAGGTTACCAATAACGGCTGTACGCTTAGCTATACGGATAAGAAGACAGTCTATGTCACCGGACCGGTTGCAGGGTTCCGCTTTAAGATAAACTGTCTCAACAGGAAGCATGTGGAGTTTTACGATACCACTAAATATTTCCCTACCAAGCCCCCCCTTTCCTACCAATGGAATTTTGGAGATGGCACTATCATCACCGGCAGTACTGCTACAACTCCCAGCCATGACTATGCCTTCG
>DASZWE010000543.1:0-8989 GCA_035546735.1 Puia sp. | reverse complement strand
CCAGGTGGCGAATGCATCGAACTGTTCACGGTGGGCGTCCCTCCATTGTATGAATTCTGTCTCATTCCCTTTCATCAATATCCAGTAGTTATAGGCTTCGAGCATTCCTTTTTCTTTGAGGGTGCGGTGGAAGTCGAGGAGCACGTTGGGATACTCTTTGTCGTTTTTTTGCTTATTGAACCAGATATCTACCAGATTGGTCCTTGTCTGACTGAGGTAGGAGATGGTAATTTCTTTTTTCGAACCAAGGGTGATCGGCGTTACGGCAATAATGAAATCCAGGGGATAAACGATATGGAACGGTATCTTCAGGTCTTTTTTCGGATCGACAAAAATATTGCTGTTGGCCAGGTCCACCTTTATTCCATTGGATGAGTCGGTGAAGGTAATGGACGCCTTGTATAATTTGAACAGGAGCTGGCTGATCTCTTCCGTCCTGTCGCTGTTCCTTTCGATGTTCATGAACAGCTCCCCATAAAAGATGGCCCAGATACGATCGGTGGTTCGGGCGAAGAGTTTGGCCAGCCTGTAGTAGTTGGAGGAATAGCCGGGCTGTACTTGTATGCCTTTTTCCCAGGATGCAGTTGCTTTGTCATAGTTCTTTTCTATTGCGTCCAGCAGGCCGGATTCCATGTAGAGTCTGCCGGCGGCGGGAAATTTTTTCAGCCCGTCTGCATAGGCGTCCCTAGCCTTGCTCCTTTGACCATTCATGTCATAGGAGTTGCCGAGCATTTGATAGCATTGATCAGTGACGTCGTCGTATTTGAGGGTCTTGCGGAAGACGTCGATGGCCTTGGAGTAGTCTTTTTTCAGATAGAGGGCATATCCTATCTCGTATAGGTAGGAATGGTCGTCAGGATCGAGCTTTTGGGCGGATTCCAGCAGGGTGATGGCTTTATCGGGGTCGCCATTGTCCATTATCTGAACGGCATCCTGTTTTAGCTGGTGGGCCTGCTGTTTGTTGTCAGCGGACTGGCTCGTCTGGCTGAAGGTCCAGGAAAAGGAGAGGATAAGGAGGGGAAGGAGGATAAGCTTTTTCATATTCATGTTGTTGGAGTTTGACTATAACGATGCCATCCGGGTAAAGATTGCATAAAAAAAGCCATCCGTGGTGGGATGGCCTGTATAGAGTGCCTTTGTGTATTATGTGGATCAGCGACTGTAGTTAGGTGCTTCCTTCGTGATCTCGATGTCGTGGGCATGGCTTTCTTTCATACCGGCGTTGGTGATCTTGATGAACTGGGACTGCTGCTGCAGGGTCTTGATATCTTTAGCGCCACAGTAGCCCATCCCTGCGCGGAGGCCTCCAACGTATTGTTGTACTACTTCCGCCAGATTGCCTTTGAAGGCTACTCGTCCTTCGATGCCTTCGGGTACGAGCTTTTTGATATCGTCTTCCACGTCCTGAAAATAGCGGTCGCTGCTGCCCTGGGTCATGGCTCCGATGGAGCCCATGCCGCGGTATTGCTTGAACTTCCTGCCTTCATAGATAATGGTCTCTCCGGGGCTCTCTTCCACTCCGGCAAAGACGCTGCCCATCATGACGACGTTGGCGCCTGCGGACAGGGCTTTTACCATATCCCCGGTGTAGCGTATACCGCCGTCCGCGATAAGGGGAACACCTCTGGGATTGAGTACGGAGGCGGCTTCCATGATGGCTGTGATCTGGGGAACCCCCGCGCCGGCCACGATGCGGGTAGTACAGATGGAGCCGGGGCCTATGCCTACTTTTACGGCGTCTGCGCCAGCGTCCGCGAGCGCCCTGGCGCCGGAGGCGGTGCCGATGTTGCCGGCAATGACCTGGAGGTTCTTAAAGGATTTTTTCAATGTCTTGAGCGCATTGATGACGCCAATATGGTGACCATGTGCGCTGTCCAGGGTTACTACGTCCACCCCTATCTGCTGTAATGCGCCAGCGCGGTCGAGCAGGTCTTTTGTGATGCCGAGGGCGGCGCCGACGAGCAGGCGGCCATAGGAGTCCTTGACGGCATTGGGATGGCTGGACAGCTGTAAGATGTCGCGATAGGTGATGAGGCCGATGAGCCTGCCCTGTTTGGTGATGACGGGCAGCTTTTCGATCTTGTGCTTTTGAAGGATCTTCTCCGCCTTTTTAAGATCGGTGCCTTCGGGGGCGGTGATGAGGTTATCCTTTGTCATGACCTCGCTGACCTTACGGCGTTTGTTGTCTTCGAAACGGAGGTCGCGATTGGTAAGGATGCCTACCAGCACCTTGTCATTGTCGATAATGGGAATGCCTCCAATCTTATTTTCTTTCATGAGCCGCAGTGCGTCGGCGATGATGGCGTCTTCGTGGAGGGTGATGGGGTCGATGATGAGTCCGCTCTCGCTACGCTTGACCTTACGCACCTGTTCGACCTGTTTTTCGATGCTCATGTTCTTGTGCAGGATCCCGATACCACCTACTCTGGCCAGCGCCATGGCCAGGTTCGCCTCGGTCACGGTGTCCATTGCGGCGGACAGCATGGGGATATTCAATGTGATGTCTTTGGTGAGCTTGCTACGGATGTCCACTTCACGGGGCAGCACCTGTGAAAAGGCGGGTAATAACAGCACATCATCGAATGTTAATCCTTCTCCGAAAAATTTTGAGGGTGATTTTGACTTGACTGTGGGGGGATTTATTCTTGCCATGTGCAAAGGTAGGGCAGGGGATAAATACGGCCCAAATTTTTATGTACACGTGTGATGAGTATATAGACAAGGAGCTAAGAATGACTTGATTATCCCTGATTATCCTTGTGGCGAGGTGCAGGAAGCGGCTTCTGGCCGAAGCTTTATTCCACCAGCCGGAATGTTTTGCCGGGCAGGGAACTGATATGGCCCAGGAGCTCGAGGTTGAGCAAGGTGACGGAGAGTTCGTCCTGGTCCTGGCGGATGCTGGAGTGGATATCCATGAGGGTAAGGGTCTTTTTTTGATCAAACAATTGCAGGAGGGTCCTTTCCTTGTCGGAGAGTCCGGGTCTTTCTGATCTTTCAGCGAACAGGGAGCCCTGTTGTATGGCGGGTGCGGTGGCGGGGGCCTCCCAGCCCATGTGTTCCTGCAAGTCCGGCATGCCTGTAAGCAGCCGGGCTTTGCCATCCCTGATCAGGGTATTGCAGCCGGAGCTTCTTTCATCATTGATCCTTCCGGGGATGGCGAAGATCTTGCGGTGATAGGCGAGTGCATTTTCGGCGGTGAGCAGGCTGCCACCCCGTGTACGGGTCTCTGTAACGATGACGGCGTCGCTCATGCCTGCGACGATGCGATTGCGGATGGGAAAGTTAAAGGCGTCGGGTTTTGTACCTGTAGTGAATTTTGTAAGCAGGCCTCCTTTGCTGAGCATGTTCCTGGCCAGGCGGGTATGTTCACGGGGGTATAGCTTGTCCAGTCCATGTCCCAGCACGCCTATGGTGGGAAGGTGATATTGAAGGGCGGCCTGGTGTGCGATGGCGTCGATGCCATATGCGAGGCCGCTGATGATGAGGATACCGGGGATGGACGCCATATCCCGAACGAGGCGTTCCGTTGCCTGTCTGCCATATTCCGAAGGGCTGCGGGTCCCGACCATGGCAACGATCTTTGAGGCATTGAGATCGGCGGAGCCTTTAAAAAATAAGAGGATGGGGGCATCGGGGCAGCGCAACAGTCGTTGAGGGTAGTCCCTGTCCGTGATGAACAGCGGGCGAATGGAATATTTTTCTATGAATGCGAGCTCTTTTTCCAGGGCTGAAAATCCCTTAAAGCGGGCGATGTCGCCCGCTCTTTTCGAGCCCAGCCCAAAGACCTTTTCCAGTGTCGGGCCGGATGCGTGGAAGATGGCGCTGGGGGCGCCAAAATGATGCAACAATCTTCGGGTATATACGGGGCCGATGCCGGGGATATTTCCAAGCGCCAGCTGATATAAAAGCTCTTTTTCCATAGAACGAAGCGGGTTGTGTATAGGTGTATGGTATATATATGCATGCAAAGTAGCACAAAAAAGAAACTTTTGCTAAAAAAATTGGCAAACAAGGGGAGGGTTACCGGGTCCGGAAGAGGCGGTTGCTGATCAGCGGCTGATGACCTTTAATTCAGTGCGGCGATTTTGTGCCCGGCCTTCGGGCGTCGCGTTGCTTGCCACGGGTTGGGTGTCTCCCCAGCCCTTAGCGGAAAGCCTGCCCGGGTCGATGCCTTTTGAAATGAGGTAAGAAGTGACGGACTTTGCCCTGTTCCCGGAGAGGGTGATATTTTCGGAAGCGTTGCCGGAGTTGTCGGTGTGTCCGTTGATCTGGATCTTCAAAGTAGGGTTATCTTTCAATAATTGAACGATCTTATCGAGCTCGACCTGGGATTCGGGTTTCAGCTCATATTTATTGGATTCGAAAAAGATGTTCCTGAGTACGATGGCGGCGTTGGCCTCGATGGGCTGCAGCGGGATGTCTATATTGTAAGCAGTGTCTTCCTTTAGCTGGCTAAGCGGAAAGTTCTCGGAGAAGAAGAGGTAGCCTTTCCTGTCGACGTTGAATGCGTAATCCTTCCCTTTCGGCAAGGTGATGAGGTAGTTGCCTGTTTCGTCCGTCTGCAGCTGGCTGATGACGGTGCGGGTGGCGAGGTCGGTGAGTTCTACGCCGGAGGGCAGCCCTTTGTGGGTGGTCTTGTCAAAGACGCGGCCTTTGACCCAGAGGGTTTGGGCGGGGCGTATGTCTTCCCGCAGCTCAAAGGTATACAGGTCGAGGCCACCTCTGCTGTCGGCGCGGTCGCTGGCGTAGTAGGCTGTTTTTCCGTTGGCGGATACTACGAGGCTGCCTTCATTTTCGATGGTATTGATAGGAAATCCAAGATTTTCGGGTTTTTGCCACTGGCCGCCGGGGCCTTTTCGGGACACGAAGAGGTCGTCGCCTCCGTAGCCGGGATGGCCGCTGGACGTAAAATACAGGCTTTGGTTGTCGGCATGTATAAATGGGGTGCCTTCATCGCCGATGGTATTGATAACGGGGCCCAGGTTTTCGGGTGAGCTCCAGCGTCCGTTGCGCAGGCGGTGGCAGACATAGATGTCGCTGCCTCCAAAGCCGTCGGGGCGTCTGCTGGCGAAGTACAGGTCTCTTTTGTCGGGGGAGAGGGAGGGGGCGGACTCCCAGTCTTCGGTATTGATGCTATCGCCCAGGTTCTCGGGTACGCTCCATCCCTGGTTGGTGAGATAGGAGATATACAGGTCGCAGCTGCCGTGTCCTTCCGGGAAATTACATCCTGTGAATATCAGCCATTGTCCGTCCTGGGAAATATTTTGTGCGCCTTCATTCTGGTTGGTATTGATGTTGCCTTCCAGGCTTTTGGATTTGCGGAAGATGCCGTCTATCCTGTCGGACTCATAAAAGTCCTCGTTGAAGTTGTTGACGCGGCGGGTATAGATGAGCTTGCTGTCGTCGATGGTGATGGTGGGGTAATATTCTGAGACGGAGGTATTGATGCTGTCGCCCAGGTTTTGGGGTTCGAATCTGTATCCGTTGTTATTATGGGCGTGTGCGTAGTCGATGGCGAACTGGTAGCATCTTTTCCGGTAGTCCCCTGCTTTCCGGCTTTGTTCATTGAGGTTGGTGACGGTGAGGAAGCTGTTGACGGCGTCGAGGGCTTTGTCGAAATCGCCTTTACCGGCCAGGTTGATGGAGTAGGGAAGGTTGTAATCCAGGAAGTAATTGCTATCGATGGCTTTCGCCTTTTCATAGTTGTCGATGGCATCCTGGTAGTGTTTGAGTTCGCCGTACATGCCGGCAAGGGAAAGGTAGGCGTCTTCGAATCCGTTGTCGATCGTTATGGCCTCCTTCAGGGTTTCGATACCTCCTTTGAAGTCTTCCGCTTCGGCCTGTTCGAGGGCTTTGGAGTAGAGCCGGGCGGCTTTTTTGTTCACTTTTTCGGGCTTGTATTGGGCCCATGCGGAGGGGGCGGAAAGTAATATGGCCGCCAGCAATAAGAAGGAAAGTGAACGGTCTTTCATACTGGAAAATTACGAATCAATATCTTAAACGTACGTTATAAAGAATTATTCTACGGACGGGGGCGGGTCTGCCGGGGGTGGGCGGTCAGGGGACATTTATGTATTTATGCAATTGCAGGGAGAACTCCCATTTGGGGTTGTCTTTTATGTATTCGATGATAAGGGGGGTGATCCCGGCTGATTTGCTCCATTCGGGCTGGAGGAAGAGCCGGCATTGAGGGTTTACCCGGGCTGCCCATTGTTCGGCCCATTGGAAGTCGGATTTATTATATATGACGACCTTCAATTCATTGGCCAGGGGCAGTATGCCGGGTAGGGGGGCCTTGAATTTTTTGGGGGACAGGCAAATCCAGTCCCAGTGGCCGCTGACGGGGTAGGCGCCGGAGGTTTCGATATTGGTGGAGAATCCCGCCCTTTTCAGCTCATGGGTGAGGGCGGTACAGTCATGCATGAGGGGTTCTCCGCCTGTGACCACTGCCAGGCGACCGGGATGGCGAAGGGCTTCTGCCACGATGTCCGCTATGGTGATCTTCGGGTGGGCATTGGCGTCCCAGCTGTCTTTGACATCACACCATACACAGCCGACGTCACAGCCACCCAGGCGGATAAAATACGCGGCCCGTCCCTGGTGATAGCCTTCACCCTGGATGGTGTAGAACGCCTCCATAAGGGGCAGGCTGACGGCTTGGTCTCCGGTGGTGATCGGTGGCATATTGTCGGATGGCGTAATCTTATTTAAATCAGTGTACCTCCATTCCTGTCCTCGCAGGCTATGAAGGTATTTTTCATCAGGGCGGCGATGGTCATGGGGCCTACTCCGCCGGGTACAGGTGTGATGTAGCTGCAGCGGGGGGCGACCTCATCAAATTTAACGTCTCCCTTTAGGGCAAAACCGCTCCTTTTAGTGCTGTCGGGGACGCGGGTGATGCCTACGTCGATGACGATGGCGCCTTCCTTTACCATATCCGCCTTTACGAATTCGGGTTTGCCGAGCGCGGCTACGATGATATCTCCTTGTCGGCAAATTTCAGCGAGGTTGTGGGTATGGGAGTGACAGATGGTGACGGTGCAGTTGCCTGTGGGGGTATTGCTGCTGAGCAGGATGCTCATGGGGCGTCCTACGATATTGCTTCTGCCGACGACAACGGCATGTTTGCCTTTGGTGTTTATTTTATAATGCTCCAGCATCAGCAGGATGCCATGGGGAGTTGCGGAGATAAAGGTGGGCAGGCCCTGTACCATTTTGCCCACGTTGACGGGGTGGAATCCGTCCACATCCTTGGACGGGTGGATGGTATTGATCACCTTCTCGTCGGAGATATGTGTGGGCAGGGGGAGCTGGACGAGTATGCCGTCCACGTCGGGGTCATCGTTGAGATCATCGATGATACTCAATAATTTATTCTCGCTGATGTCGTCGTCCAGGCGGACGAGGGTGGATTTAAAGCCTATCTCGGCGCAGGCTTTTACTTTGGCTCCGACATAGGTTTCGCTGGCGCCATTGTTACCAACCAGTACGGCGGCCAGGTGCGGCACTTTCCTACCTTCTGCGGTGAACTGGGCCACTTTTAATCTCAATCCTTCCTTTATTGTTCTGGAAACGAGTTGTCCGTCTAATAATTCCATGGCGCAAAGGTACTATTCGGGTGCATGTTATAGGCGGAAATATTTTTGGCGGGCTATCGAGGAGGTGTCTCGCGAAAGAAGGATCGGGCTTTATCTCCGGGGTGTAGCGTTTTATGATGCGCGTCGCTGGGGTGTTACGGAGCCGGTGGTCAGTGGCGGCGGAAGGGCTGGGGACTGGGATGTGCCGCAGAATGAGCTGGATTTTAACATACCGGCATCGGGTTCTGCTCCGACGGCTAACTAAATAATATGATGTAATGTGATGAAAAGGCTGCCTTTTGGCAGCCTTTTCTAATTGCGGTATCTTTGAGGAAACTTTTTTATGTCTGACAATCAGCAGCCGAACAGCCAGCTAAATATAGAGATAAGCGAGGAGACAGCAGAGGGGCAGTATGCCAACCTGGCTATTATCACTCATTCCCATGCTGAGTTTGTGATCGACTTTGTAAATGTGATGCCGGGTACGCCCAAGAGCAAGGTAAAGAGTCGTATCATACTCACTCCGCAGCATGCGAAGCGGTTTATGAAGGCGTTGACAGAGAATCTGGTGCGATTTGAGACGGCCAATGGGAAGATACAGGATCTGGAAGAGGTGCAATTGCCGATGAATTTTGGGGGGCCGACGGCGCAGGCATAAAACTTTTTTAAGACATACTCATGCATGGGCGGACCTGACGGTCCGCGGCCATTACACGGACTTTAACAATGGCCCTTCGGGCAGAACGCCTGTGGCGTTCCTTGCGGTCCGCGGCCATTACACGGACGCTAATGATGGCCCGCCCGGGGGCGGGCGATAAAGGGCTTTTTACAAAAGCCCTTTATCCGCAAAACTATAATATCCTTCTTCACTTACTATAATATGGTCCAGCAGCCGCAGGTCAAGCGCGCTGGCGCCTTCCTTTATTTTACGGGTAAATTCCTCGTCTGCCCGGCTGGGCCGGAGATTGCCGGAGGGGTGATTGTGGCATAGAATGATGCTGGTGGCGTCTTCTTCGAGGGCTTTTCTGAAGATGATGCGTGGGTCGGCGATGGTGCCGGTGAGGCCACCCTGGCTGATGATGCCGAAGTGGAGGATCTTTCCGGCGCTGTTAAGATAGAGGGCTGCAAATGCCTCTTGTCGCTGGTTCTTCAACATGACCCGTAACCAGTCGGCGGCGTCGCGACCGTCCCTTAGCCGGGGCTTTTCCAGTATGGCGGCCTGTTGTCTTTTGCCCAGCTCCATTGCGGCGGCGATGGTGACGGCCTTGGCATGGCCGATGCCTTTGACTTTCATCAATTCTTTTACCGACAGATCGCCGAGGCGCTGGAGGTTGTTCCTGCCCAGGGTGAGGACATCCCTGGCAAGCTCGATGGCGTTACGGTCCGGGGTGCCGGCACGGATGAGAATGGCC
>DASZWE010000542.1:0-4903 GCA_035546735.1 Puia sp. | reverse complement strand
ATAAAGGGCGGCCGCGCGGGTGCTTTTGACATAGTTCTTCCGCTCGTCCACGTACCTGTTGACCTTAAGACCCAGGTCCCGGGCCGTCTGGGGCATCAGCTGCCAGGGGCCTACCGCGCCGACCTTCGACCGGGCCGTACGCTTGAGATTGGACTCGATGACCGCCAGGTATTTCAATTCCTTGGGGAGGCCATATTCGCTCAATATATGCTCGATGAGATTGAAATAAGGTTTTCCATGCATCCGGACCTCCATGAGCTCGTCCCAGTTGTCCTTGATATAATCCTGGACAAAGGTGAGCGCTTTGGGGTTGAGCCGCACGCCATTACTGCTCCCTACAGAGGCGGCTACAAAGAGCTCCTTATAGAGATCATTTTGTGGGGAATTGGAACCAGCAACGGTGGAAACTTCGGAAGTTTTTACTGCAACCCGCTCGGTATCAATGAGAGACTGACCGGTGGGTGTCGTGATGCCCCGGCTGCCGGGTACATCTGCAAAGGTAGGGTACATCCATCCTGAACTAATAACCATGATGGTGATGCCCAACAATAAAAGTCTTTTGTTGTTCATGTCCAACGCTTTAAAAGATGGTAAGCGACCAAAACGGTACTTACAATCTTTCATAGGACCGGAAAACGGAAGATTGCTGCTTTAAGCCATCAACCAACAAACGGATTAGAATGGGGGCCTTAAAGGCCAATAACGGATTCGCTCTTCAATCTCTCAGTCGCATAGAGTAGGATTTTCGTAGGACTTAAACTGTTGTATCATCAGATGCGAGAACTGCAACAAAGATACCTCTTTAAATCGAGAAGTCATAGCCTGCATACCAAAAGGCATGCCATTTGTGTGGGTAAAAAGTGGAATAGAAATACCGGGAATTCCGACCAGATTCGCATAAACGGTATAGATATCAGCGAGATACATCGCAATTGGGTCGTCCATCTTCTCTCCGATGGCAAATGCGGTGGTGGGGGCGGTAGGAAGGACAATTATGTCGAAGTCTTTGAAGATGAGATCAGTACGATCCACCAATAATTTTCGCACCTGTTGGGCCTTGGTGAAGTAGGCGTCGTAGTAGCCTGCGCTTAATACAAAGGTGCCCAATAAGATGCGTCTTTGCACCTCTTTTCCAAAGCCTTCGGAGCGGGTGCGTTTGTAAAATTCTGTTAATTCGAGGTCTGTGTCCGGGGTCCTGTATCCATATTTGACCCCGTCGAAGCGGGCGAGGTTGGAGGAGGCTTCTGCGGTGGTCAGGACATAATAGGCGGGGACGATATATTCCAGCAGCTCGAAATCGATGGCTTCCACGGTATGGCCGTCGTTACGGAGGCTGTCCAGGCAGTCCAGCAGGGCTGATCGGATCTCCGGGTCCAGGCTGGGATGATCCAGCGCCTCTTTAAAATAAGCTATGCGGTATTTTTGGGCGGTTAGGCTTTTGTCCGACCCGGCCAGGAGGGAAGAGAAAGTTTCCTTTTTTCCTGCCGCCACGGTGCTATCGAAATCATCCTCGCCCGAGATGACCTCCAATACCGTGGCCACGTCGGGTACGTTTTGCCCGAATATCCCTATCTGGTCGAAGGAGGAGGCGTAGGCGATGAGTCCATAGCGGGATACCCTGCCGTAGGTGGGTTTCAGTCCTACTACGCCACAAAAGTCGGCGGGCTGTCGTACCGAACCTCCTGTATCGCTACCCAGGCTGGCCATACAAAGACCGGCCTGTACGGCTACCGCCGAGCCCCCGGAAGATCCGCCGGGTACCCGGCTTTCGTCGCGGGCATTCAGCACCTTACCGTAAGCGGAATTTTCGTTGGTAGAACCCATGGCGAACTCGTCGCAGTTGAGATGACCGATGATGATGGCTTCCTCCCGGAGGAGCTTTTCGACTGCCGTGGCATTGTAGATGGAGGTGTAATCCTTTAGAATGCGGGAAGCCGCTGTCAGGGGATGATCCTTATAGGCGATGACGTCTTTCAATCCACTGACTACCCCGTGGAGGGCGCCTGTCTTTTCACCCGCGCATCTTTTTTGATCCAGCTGCCGGGCTCTTTCCAGGGCCTCTTCGTTGTATACCTGCGTATAGGCATTGAGGTGCTTATTCGCTTCAATGCGGGACAGGTAATGCCTTACCGCGTCTTCGCAGGTGCATACCCCTTCCGATAAGGCTCGTTGATAGTCTTGTATCGAGTGAAACGTGAACAAACAGGCGAGATGAAAGAATTATTGCTGGGAAGGCGTAGTGCCGGCGCTGGCGGGCTTGCTGTCCTTCTCGTTCATGCCTTCTTCCAATTCTTTCTTTACGTTGTTCTTGGCATCATTGAACTCACGGATACCACGGCCCAGACCGCGCATGAATTCGGGGATCTTACGGCCGCCGAACAATACCAGCACTGCCAGAATAATCAGGAACCACTCACTTCCACCAGGCATCGAAATCAGAAAATTGGTAAACATAATCAAAGACTTTAAAATGTGCGTCGGGATGAATCTCCCGGAAGACAAAGTTAACTCTTTATGAATTGATAACTACTTTTTGGGGGGATATTTAACAAAATAGCCCGTCCGGGCGCGGGCTGGCAAAAAAGAGCCGGTCCTGGGAGGGACCGGCTCTTTTTCGATATATTTTGGCCTTATTCGGCTGCCATTCTCTTTTCCTTGATGCGGGCGCTCTTACCGCTCCGGCTGCGCTGGAAGTACAGTTTAGCGCGACGTACGCGACCTACCTTGTGCAATTCGATAGACTCGATGTTGGGGGAGAACAGGGGGAAGGTCCTTTCCACGCCCACTCCATCGGAGATCTTCCGTACGGTGAAGGTGGCGGTATGGCCAGTGCCCTGGCGCTTGATCACATCTCCCTTGAAGCCCTGGATACGCTCCTTGTTGCCTTCAATGATCTTATAGTTGACAGTGATGTTATCACCGGCTTTGAACTTGGGGAATTCTCTTTTTCCCGTCAATTGTTCGTGCACAAAAGCTACAGCAGCGTTCATAACTTCAATTTTTTATATAGTGTCTGTCCTTCGGACCAAAACGCGTATCCGCGTTTTTTAAGGACAGCAAAGGTACTAAGGTTTTCGTTAAAAAACAAAGTTTTTTAACGAGCGACGTTAACGGCTCTTTTCTCCCGGATGACTGTGACCTTGATCTGACCCGGGAAGGTCATTTCGTTCTGGATCTTCTGGGCTATTTCGAAGCTCAGTTTGTCGCTGTCGGTGTCGGTGACCTTGTCTGCCTCTACGATGACCCGCAGCTCGCGGCCGGCCTGGATGGCATAGGCTTTTTCTACTCCCTGGTAGCCAAGGGCCAGGTTTTCCAGGTCCTTGATACGTTGCAGGTACTGCTGCATGATCTCCCGTCTGGCGCCGGGGCGGGCGCCGCTGATGGCGTCACAGGCCTGTATGATGGGGGCGATGACGTATTGCATCTCCACTTCGTCGTGGTGGGCGCCGATGGCGTTGACCACGGCCGGGTTCTCCCCGTATTTTTCGGCCAGCTTCATACCCAAGAGAGCGTGGCTCAGCTCCGTTTCTTCATCAGGAACTTTACCGATGTCGTGCAAAAGACCTGCTCTTTTGGCCAGCTTGGGGTTCATACCCAGCTCGGATGCCATGATCCCGCAGAGATTGGCTACTTCGCGGCTGTGCATGAGCAGGTTTTGTCCGTAGGAGCTGCGGAAGCGCATTTTACCTACTATGCGTACCAGCTCTTTGTGAAGGCCATGGATACCCAGCTCGATGACGGTGCGTTCCCCTATCTCCATTACCTGCTCCTCGATCTGTTTGCGGGTCTTTTCCACTATCTCCTCGATACGGGCGGGGTGGATACGGCCGTCGGCCACCAGGCGCTGCAGGGACAGGCGGGCTATCTCGCGGCGGAGTGGGTCGAAGGAGGACAGGACGATGGCTTCGGGCGTGTCATCCACGATGAGGTCTACCCCCGTGGCTGCCTCGATGGCCCGGATATTACGTCCTTCACGGCCAATGATCTGGCCTTTGATCTCGTCGCTCTCCAGGTTGAATACGGTGATGGAGTTCTCGATGGCCTGTTCGGCGGCTGTACGCTGGATGCTCTGGATAATGATCTTCCGGGCTTCCTTGTTGGCCTTTTGTTTGGCGTCATCGATGATCTCCTGCTGCAGCGCGAGGGCCCGGGTCTGGGCTTCCTGCCGGAGGCTTTCCACCAGCTGGGCCTTGGCTTCTTCGGCGGTGAGGGCGGCTATTTTTTCCAGGCGGCGGATATGCTCTTCCTGGTGTTTTTCCAGCTCGGTGCGTTTGAGGTTGACGACCTCGATCTGGCGGTTGAGATTGTCCTTTATGGCATCGTTGTCCTTTGCCTGTTTGTCCAGATTTTCCAGCTTCTGGTTGATGCTCTGCTCTTTCTGTCTGATCCGCGTCTCGCCTTCATTCACCTTCCTGTTCTTTTCCAGCACCTCTTTGTCATGTTCGGCCTTTAGTTGAACAAATTTCTCCTTGGCTTCCAGTAACTTCTCTTTTTTCAGGTTTTCTGCCGTGGTCTGGGCGTCAGAGACGATCTTTTTGGCCTGGCTTTCTGCTTCTGCTATCTTGTGCTGGGTATTTTTGGCAAACAGAAACTTACCTGCAACAATGCCAACTACCAATGCGATAATTCCTACTATGATGATCTCTATCATGGAGTCTTAAGTTTAAAGCGTTCACAATCATATATATTTTATACACGCTCATGATTACATGAAAATGTGTTAGTTGGCGAAGATAGGGAAATAGGTTCAAAATTATCCCCATTCGCGCGGGTTTCACGGGCCGGGGTATCAAAGGGCCTTATCCAGCTGCAGTTCCATCCGGCTAAGGGTTTCCATAAGGGAGGGAGTGAGTATGGGGTTCCGCTCTTCGGAAGAGAGCTGGGTCGCGTACCATAACAGGAC
>DASZWE010000541.1:0-3227 GCA_035546735.1 Puia sp. | reverse complement strand
GTCTGAAAGGACAGACGTTGACCAGCCGGCAAGGTCGCTGACGGTCAAAAATATCTTCCAAAACGGGCCAATGGTCCGCGGTCAACCTCTACACAAATTTCTGTCGAATTTGTTCAAAAATTCGGCTGACAGAAATATGACAGAAGGTCATTACAATCCTACACAATTCGCTGAAACCCACGCCAGATGCGGGAAAAAAAATTTTCTCGATGTTGATATATTGTTAAAATCCTGGCTTATTTTTGCAACCTGTTGATGTGCAGGTTGTGCACTTAAAGGAGATTTTTCCACATTTATACAACAGATTGTATATATGATTCACCATAGACCGATCGTAAAGACGTTTATTTTCAGTATCCTCCTCTCCACGCTGGTTTCATTGGCAAATACGGGTTATGCGCAAGGCGGACAAGCTGCAGGTGATGCAACAAAGGGCAAGACTTTGTTCCAGACCAATTGTGCATCCTGTCACAGTCCATTTAAGCAGATCACGGGTCCTGCGTTGAAAGGAGTGACGGAACGTGTACAGGATAAGAAGCTCCTGCACGACTGGATCAAGAACAATCAGAAAGTGCTTGCCTCCGGCAATCCTTACTTTACTGCGTTGTACAACCAGTTCAACAAGACGCCGATGAACACGTTCCCCGGTCTTAGCGATGGGGACATCGACGACATCCTGAAGTATGTGGAGACGGCTCAGCCGCCCACGACGGAGGAGGGTCCCGGCACCGTCGGCAATAAGCAGCAGGAGAGCGACAATACGCTGCTCTATGGCATCCTCACCCTGATCCTGGCGATCATCATGTTCGTCCTGCTCCAGGTGAACAGCAGTCTGAAAAAACTTTCCGACGACAAGGAAGGGATCCCTGCACAGGAGCCGATCCCTTTCTATCGTAATAAGGTCTATATCACTTTTGTCATTCTGATCCTCTTTGTGCTGGGCGGCTACTGGGTCGTACAGGGCGCCATCGGACTGGGCCGTCAGCAGGACTATCAGCCGGAGCAGCCCATCTTCTATTCGCACCGGGTACATGCCGGCATCAACCAGATCAGCTGTCTGTACTGTCACACCAATGCGTGGGAAAGCCGGCATGCGACGGTGCCGTCCCTGAACGTATGTATGAACTGTCATGCCGCCATCAATGAATACACGGGCAAGGAGAAGCTGCATCGTGAAGACGGTTCCGAGGTGGATGGAACGGCAGAGATCGCCAAGCTCTACAAGCATGTAGGCTACGATCCCAAGACGGGCAAGTACAATACGGCGGCTGCCACGCCCGTGGAATGGGTGAAGATCCATAACCTTCCTGACCATGTATATTTCAACCACTCCCAGCACGTCCGTGTGGGCAAGGTGCAATGTCAGACCTGTCATGGTCCCATCCAGGAAATGGATGAGGTCAAGCAGTTCGCACCGCTGAGCATGGGCTGGTGTATCAACTGTCACCGCACCACCAAGGTGAATTTTGGCGACAGCACCGGCAATGGTAACAAGTTCTACAGCATTTATGAAAAGTTCCATCAGGACCTGAAGAGCGGCGTAAAGGACAGCATAACTGTTGAGAACATCGGCGGTACCGAGTGTCAGAAATGTCACTATTAATTGTTCTGCCGGACAATCGGTCCCCTCAAAATAGTAGAAGATCTTAGACATAAGCGGACCACGGGTCCGCAGGCCGAAAGGCCCATCATTAGCGAGTGTACCGGGGATGGGTCAAATTTCGGGAAAACCATACCCGGTACACAGAATATAATGTAAAATTCAAGCCCCGCGAGCGTCCGTCCGTCTATGACCGGGGTGAAATTTCTCAAATATGAGCGACAAAAAGTACTGGCAAAGTTTCGGAGAGCGCAACAACAGTGAAGCGTTTCAGAAATCAACGGAAAATGAATTCAAAGAGGAACTGCCGTTGGAAGGCCTGGATGGAAAAGGATTGCTCGACGCGAAACACCCGCGCAGGGATTTCTTGAAATATTTAGGGTTCAGCACGGCTGCCGCCGCCCTGGCCGCGTCCTGTGAGGTCCCCGTTAGAAAAGTAGTACCTTATGTAAACAAGCCGGACAATATGATCCCGGGTGTTGCCGACTGGTATGCTACCACCTACAATGTGGGCGGCGATATCGTACCGGTGGTGGCCAAGGTAAGGGATGGGCGTCCCATCAAGCTGGAGGGCAATGATCTGGCCAAGGCTTATACCAATGGCGCCACTTCGGCCAGGGTGCAGGCTTCGGTGCTGGACCTGTATGATACGGCCCGTCTCCGCTACCCTGTACAGATGGTGGATGGCAAGCCCCGTGAAATAAGCACGTTCGACGCGGTCGACAAGCTGGTAAGCGAGTCGCTGGCGGGATCCGCCGGAGCGCCGCTGGTCCTCCTTACGGGCACGATCACTTCTCCTACTACGAAACAGGTCATCACTGAATTCCTGGCAAAATATCCCGGCAGCCGTCACGTACAGTACGATGCAGACAGTTATTCGGGCATATTGCTGGCCAACGAGGCGACCTACGGCAAGAGAGCTATCCCTTCCTACCGATTCGAGAATGCGGAAGTGGTGGTCAGTCTCGGCGCCGACTTCCTCGGGACATGGCTGTCCAGCCTGGAATATAGCCAGGCTTATGCGAGGAACAGGAAGATCGATGAGAAGGCCCCGAAGATGAGCCTGCACTATCAGTTTGAAAGTCTGCTGTCCATGACGGGTGCCAATGCGGATTTCCGTTATGTGCACCGTCCTTCCGAAGCCGGCGCGGTAGCGCTGGCGTTGCTGGCGGAACTGGGTGGTGGTGTTACGGCCCCTGCGCTGGAAGATGAAAAGCTGAAGGCCGGCATCAAGAAGGTTGCCAAGGACCTTATGGATCACAAGGGTAAGGCGCTGGTGGTAAGCGGCAGCAACAATCCGGACGTACAGGTGATCGTAAACGCTATCAACGAAG
This sequence comes from Puia sp., assembly GCA_035546735.1. GTDB lineage: Bacteria > Bacteroidota > Bacteroidia > Chitinophagales > Chitinophagaceae > Puia. The sequence goes on along the minus strand of DASZWE010000541.1, from coordinate 293 downwards.
CCATCGGCGCGGTTGGCAGCACCATCGACTGGTCCGCTCCCCTGCAAACACGCCAGGGCATCGACAGCGAGATGAATACGCTGGTGGCAGATATGAATGACGGAAAGATCGGAGCGCTGCTGATCTATGGCGTCAATCCTGCGTACGACTATTATAATGCGGCCGGATTCAAGAGCGGCCTGACGAAGACAAAGACTACCCTCTCTTTCAACGATCGCCTGGATGAGACATCCGAGCTGGTGAAGTTCGTGGTGCCTGCTCCTCATTACCTGGAGAGCTGGGGTGATGCCGAG
>DASZWE010000540.1:0-4405 GCA_035546735.1 Puia sp. | reverse complement strand
GAACTTTTTTATGGAATATTCCCGGCTCCGCATCTTAGGGCAAATCGCTGCCGTATGGATTCGATATCACTCCCTGTCGTTCATCCAACGTTTGAGAAATTAAAGCATTCCAGCAGAGGATTACACGCTGCCGCAGCCGTTTTTATCCTCAGCCACGCCCTTAGCCATGTCCACCGGCAGGAAATGTCCTCCATTTATTTCTGGTGCCAGCTCCTCATATCCGTAGACATCTTCATCCTGGTGCTGGCTGGCAGGGAATTGCTTCTGCTCCCCCGGGTAAATCTATTCTTCCGCCTGGTGGAGATCATTTTCTTTCTGGGCATCGGGCTGATCATGCTCCTGGCGGGCAATTGGACCATAGCCGTTGTACACCTTACCCTCAGCCTTGGATACAGCTATCTTTTCTATTGCGAAGGAAGCTTCCGGAAAAAAGAACAGCTCTCCCTGCATCACATCGGGGTTACTATACCCGGATTGCCCGAAAGCAGGTTTCTCCTTTGGAGCCATATCAATGACATAGAAACCAGCTACGACTCCATTCGTATCACCACTTCGGACAGCCAGCGCCTGACCTTCGACCTCCGAAAAAATCTAACTTTCGCACAACTGGAACAAATTCACGAATTTTGTAGGCATTATCTAGGAAAATGCTGACAAGATCACCCTACATTCTCTACTCCGACGGAAAAGGGAATATTTTTGAAGACACCAGTTTATACGCTACAGGCCGCAGTGGATGGGATGCCCTGCCCGTTCCCGAAGAAGATTGGATCGAGCTGCCTGAAGGTGGATCCCTTTATGAGCTACCAGGCAGAAAAGGCATCGGCATCGATGTCCTCACAGGCGAAATGCGTCTTTGTGAAAAAGGCTGGGCCGTAGCCGCCTTTATACCTCCGGCCCACACGGGTCTTTACCTGGCAGCCTACGAGACGGAAAAGGACGCCCCCACCCTCCCCCTCTTCTGCTACACCGCCGCCGGCTGGCATGACTCCAAATTTTATGTTCCGGCTGTCCGCATCGAACAGGATATCCGCCAGGATTGTGCAGGGTATGACTGGGACGTCATCAACAGCGGGGTCGACAGGATCGTAAAAGCTTATCCGGACAACAGGCTGGTACGCCACCTGGCCGAAAACTGCTGCCTGACCTACCATTGTCCGGCAGCGCGTAACTATTTTATGGGACGCTGGGAATGTCCTATCCCCAGCTCACCTGCCTGTAACGCCAATTGCATCGGATGTATCTCCTTCCAGCCCCTGGAAGAGGCCATTCCCTCTACCCAAGACAGGCTTACCTTCAAACCCACCCCGGAAGAAATAGTGGAATTCACCGTCCCGCATCTTCAGACAGCCCCCTATCCGATCGTCAGCTTCGGACAAGGTTGCGAAGGAGAGCCTCTTTTGATGTGGGAGACCATTCGCGAATCCATCCTGGAGATGCGCAAGCACACCCCCAGGGGCAGTATTAATATCAATACCAATGGCAGCAGGCCGGCTGCTGTACGGGCCCTCTGCGAGGCAGGGCTGGACTCCATCCGGGTCAGCACCAACTCCGCGCGCGCGGCCATTTATGAAGCCTACTACCGCCCCAACAACTATACCTTCGGGGACATCGTGGAAAGTCTTAAGGTGGTACGCAGCTTCGGCGGCTGGGCCAGCATCAATTATTTCGTTTTCCCCGGTATGACCGACAGCGTGGAAGAATATGAAGCCCTTCGTAAGCTCATACGCGACACGGACCTGACCATGATACAATGGCGTAATTTCAATATCGATCCCGACTGGTACCTGGGCAAGCTTGGGACCACCGACACAGGAGAGTTCCTGGGCGTCAAACAGCTGATGGAATTGATACGGGAAGAATTTCCACAGGTGCGATTTGGGTATTTCAATCCCCCTATGGAAAGGATCAGGGGTAATTATGAGGCGGATTTCGCACATTGACGCGCGCACATTATCTTACTTCCATGAAGAAGATCATCATCATAGGAGCCACTTCCGGCATAGGCAGGGAGCTGGCGCGTATCTATGCAGGTGAGGGCCATCTCGTAGGCGTTACAGGCCGCCGGCACGATCTGCTGTACTCCCTGCAGCTGGAGTTCCCTAACCACATCGTCACGGAATGCTTCGACGTGACGTCTCCCCAAAGCATCGCCCACCTGCAGTCTCTCATCGAAAAAATGGAAGGGCTGGACCTGCTCATCTACAACGCGGGTTATGGCGATGTCAGCGATGTCCTGGACTGGAAGATAGACAGGGAGACGGTAGACGTAAATGTCAATGGCTTTATCGCTATCACACATTTCACCTTTCAATACTTTGTCCTTCATGGCGGAGGTCAGCTGGCCACGACCTCCTCCATCGCCAGCATCCGCGGCAATAGCCAGGCGCCTGCCTACAGCGCCAGCAAAGCTTTCCAAAGCATTTATTTCGAAGGTCTCCATATGAAAGCCAAAAAGACCGGCTGGCCCGTATATATTTCTGATATCCAGCCCGGCTTCGTGAATACAAAAATGGCGAAAGCAGGAAAAAGATTTTGGGTCTCTTCCCCCGAAAAAGCAGCCCGGCAGATCGTGGAAGCGCTGCGGAAAAGAAAGTGGAGGGCCTATATCACCCGCCGCTGGTGGCTGGTAGCCAAACTGGCCAAATGGATACCCGGCAGCGTCTATCATCGCATAGGATGATTTTTTTGGCACCCCGATTGTACTGATTCCCGAAAAGATCACTATATGAATTCGAAGGACAAAAAACTAATCGCTGCCACAGCCCTTGTTACCCTTATGACCGGTGCCGCCACTATTGCTGCTATCTATGTCATAAGCAAGAAAAGACGGGAAAAGAGACTGGCCGTTGTTTCCAATGCAGGCTATGAAATGGCTTATGACATACACTACCCGATGAAGTATAAGAAAAGCTCCTGAAAGCTTATCTCCACCGGAGCTTCAATACCGCCCGCCAGCAACAGGATATAAACTGTCAGCTCCAGCAGGGAGCTGGCCCCCTCATTTTTTCTTCATGTAATAACCCATCAACTCGCCTGCTGCCAGGATATGTCCTTCCATGGCCCGCTTTAACGCTGCCTTGGTGGATCCCGGCGGAATATCCAGCTCCGCATCCAGGGCATATACATAGAAAAAATAACGATGTTTCCCTTTGGGCGGACAAGGGCCGCTATATCCACGGTTGCCAAAGTCATTCTTTCCATATACACCGGGAGCATTATTTTCCTCAACAGGCTTGTTCGGGGGGATATTCCACACCAGCCAGTGATCGAAAACACCATGTCCGGTATCGGGATCCTCCGTAATGATGGCCAGCGTCTTTGTTCCGGAGGGTAACCCTTTTATATCCAAAGGAGGATTGATATTTTCACCTTCACAGGAGTATTTCATCGGAATATCTCCTCCCTCCCTGAAGGCCGTGCTCATTACTGTCAATGCAGTTTCAGTTAATGTGCCCATAACAGATCTTTTGGAGCATCTCCCCAAAAAAGCATGCCACCAGCCCCTAAATATTAACATTTTATGTGGCTCCCGATCGGCAATTAGCCCATAATTTGTACGTTTGCATTGGGTCCGGGTACCCGGACCATACAAAACACGTATGACAGATAGCTTCGAATCCCAAAAGAACATAAAAGCCACAGGGTACACCCTGGGCGTCTGCATATTGCTGGTGATCCTTTTCTTTATCACCAGCTGGACCCTGCCTGCGCTGCCGGTGCCACCCGTCGAGGACGGCATCGAGGTCAACCTGGGTAACAGCGACCTGGGACAGGGCGCCGATCAACCCTATCTCCCGGGAAAATCTTCCGCGCAGGAACATCAAAAATATACGCCGCCCAAACAGGCCGTGGTAGAAAAAGAAGCCGTCAAGGACGTCGAGACGGACGATAACAATAAGGATGACGCTCCCGTGATAAAAAAGGCCCCGGTAACAAAGCCCAATGCTACCAAGATCCCTGACAAGGACGTGGTAAAGACGCCGGCAAAACCGATCAAAAAGCCAGAGACCACCCCCACTCCTCCCAAACCCAGGCCAAAAGCTCTCATGAATGGCGTCAAAGGCGATGGTACAGGAGGCAATGAAGCCGACGATTACAAGCCAGGCGGCAATCAGGGTATCGCAGGTGGGCGCGGCGACCAGGGCGCCCCCGGCGGCAATCCCAACTCCAACAACTATACAGGAGGGGGAAGAGGCAATTCAGGCGTACTCATATCCAGAGGCCTCAGTGGACGAAGGATCAGCAGCACCCCTTCCTTCACCGATGACTTTAATGAAAATGCCAAGGTCGCCGTGGACATACATGTGGATGCAGCAGGCAATGTAATAGATGCCGATTATCAGCCACGTGGTTCTACCACTTCAGAAGCCTCCATGAAAGCCATAGCGCTTCGTAAGGCCAG
>DASZWE010000539.1:0-7392 GCA_035546735.1 Puia sp. | reverse complement strand
TATCTTTTTATCGTCGTCCAGCACAACGAGGTCATAGGTCTTCAATCGGCCGTCCGTACTGTACCCGCTGATGACATCCAGCTTCTTCTCATAAACCGCCTTGTACATGACGGCGTCGCTGATGACGACAGTCTTTATCTTCAGCCCATATACCGCACGAAGCCCGATGTCCCCATCACTGCGTCCCATGAACTCCGGCGTGAAGCCGGCCAGCAGACGCGTGCTGTATCCAAAGGGTAGTATATAGAAAGAGGACAATAGGAGGAATAGCACGGGCATCGCCCACAACGTGGACAGTCTTTTTCTTCGCCCCGTCTTCTGTAGCAGCGATAAAAGAAAATCCAGCAGGATAGCCAGCAGCGCCGCGGGTATGGCCCCTGCCAGGATCATATTGGTATTGTTGAGGGCAATGCCGCCAAAAATGAATTCCCCCAGCCCGCCCGCTGCAATATAAGCGGCCAGCGTACCTACGCCCACGTTGATCACTGTCGCCGTGCGGATACCGGCCATGATGACGGGAAAGGCCAGGGCCAGCTCCACCTTCACCAGGATCTGCATGCTGGTCATTCCCATGGCTACAGCCGCCTCTTTTACCAGCGGGTCCACCCCTTGGATGCCGGTATAGGTATTGCGGATGATAGGCAGCAGGGCATAAAGAAAGAGCGCGGCAATGGCAGGCAGCGGCCCGATGCCCAGCAAAGGGATCATAAAACCTAATAAGGCAATGCTGGGAATGGTCTGCATGACCCCGGCAAATCCTAAGACAGGCCCAGCCGCGGATTTGTGACGGGCAATATAGATCCCCAAAGGCAGTCCGATGAGCAGGGCGATCACGAGGGAAATAAAGGTAAGCCCTATGTGCTGTAGGGTCTGCTCCAACAGCTTGCCGGACTGCTGCTGCATGAATTGCCAGAGACTTTGAGCTTGTTCCATTACTTCCCTTTATGCTTAAAATGATCGAATGCCCGTTTCAGCGTATCATAATCCCCGGCCTCGATTACGGAAGCTTCCAGTTGAAAACGCTGGTCTTCAAAGAAATCCCTTACATAATCTTCCGAAGGCCTGAACAAAAGGTCCTCTGGCCGGCCGGACTGCACGATCCTGCCTTTATCCATCAGGCATATGCGATGCCCCAGCTCGAATGCCTCCTGCACATCATGCGTGACAAGAACCATCGTCTTATGCTTCAGCTCATCCAGCTGCTTAAAATCTTTTTTTACACTGGCTCGGGTGATAGGATCGAGGGCGCCGAAAGGCTCATCCATCAATAATACGGGAGGATCGACCGCCAGCGCCCTTGCCAGCCCTACCCGTTGCTGCTGCCCACCACTGAGCTGCTGCGGATAATAGGAGAGATATGCACCCGGCAGGTGTAATTTCTCCATCAGCAGCAGGGTTCGCTGCTGTATCCTTTGTTTGTCCCAGCCAAGCAGCCGGGGAACAATGGCAATATTTTCTGCAATGGTATAATGTGGGAACAGACCCGTATTCTGAAATACATATCCTATCCTCTTTCGCAGCTCTTCCGGCCGTCTGTTGTATATATCATCGCCATCGATGTATATTTCGCCGGAGCTGGGCTCGATCAGCCGGTTGATCATTTTCAGAAGGGTGGTCTTGCCACAGCCGCTACGCCCCAGCAATACAAGGTTCTCCCCTTCCTGCACCACAAAAGAGACATGGTCGACGGCTGTAAATTCGCCAAAAGTTTTGGTAATGTTCTCGACTTTGATCATCAGCAAGGGGCTATAGGTCTTATTAGGAACCGCCCGGGCGGTTCGTCCGCCAGGACAGACAATTTCCGCACTTATTACAAGCTGGCGAAAAGATTGTTCAGGGATTCTGCAAATGTAGGGTGGGCAAAAACAGCATCCCGTATCCGGTCATAGGTGACATCTCCCATCATGGCCATTTGCAATATACTCATCAATTCACCTCCTCCCGTACATAATATGGCAGCCCCTATTATTTTTTTATTATCCGCATCCACAATGGCCTTTAAGAGACCCCGCGTCTCACTGTTCTCATACGCACGGGCTATCCGGTCGGCGGGCATGGTAGCCACCTTGATGTTCATGCCTTTTTCACGGGCCTGCTTTTCCGTAAGCCCCACCCTGCCCAGCTCCGGGTCCGTGAAAAGACAATAGATCGGCTGACGGGAGGCAATGCTTTCATTACCCTTCTCTATCAGGTTCTTATATACGATGAGATGGTCGTTGTAGGAAATATGCGTGAACTGGGGGCCACCCTTCACATCTCCCAGGGCGTATATGCCCGGAACATTGGTTTCCAGCTTGTCATTCGTGCGGATAAAGCCACGGTCGTCCAGCTGAACGCCACTTGCCCCCGGATTCAGTGCCGCCGTATTGGCCACCCTGCCGGTGGCTACCAGCAGATGGGAGCCGGTAACGGTCTCCGTCCCGCATGCTGCTGTTATTTCTTCCTGCCGGCGGGATAACCCTGTGACCTTTGTATTCAAAAGGATCTTTATCCCGTCGTCCTCCAGTATCTTTTTCAGCGCCGAAGCAATATCCTCATCTTCCTTCGACAGAAAATGCGCACCGCTCTCGATGACAGTGACCTCGCTTCCCAGCCTCCGGTACAGCTGCCCGAACTCCAGCGCGATATAGCTGCCGCCGATGATCACCAGGTGACGGGGGACCTCCATCACATCCATGATAGTGTCGGATGTAAGATATTCCGATGATTCCAACCCGGGTATGGAAGGGAGGAGGGGACTGGTGCCCGTATTGATAAAGATATGGGGCGCCGTGAGCGTAGACTGTGAGCCATCCTCCTTCGTCACCGTAACTTCTTTATCGCCCGTGAACACGGCATTGCCAAATTCGATCTTGATATTGGCAGGCTGCAATAATCCCATCATAGTAGACTCGCGGGAAGACAGCACGATGGCATTCTTACGCCGGACGATCTCCTGCATGTCGACAGACCAGCCGGTGGCGCCGATCCCAAAATCCCTGCTTCTTCTAACGATATAGGCTATGCGCCCGGAGGCGATCATGGACTTGGTGGGTGTACAACCGACATTGACGCAGGTGCCGCCTACCCATTTGCGCTCGATGACGGCTACCTTCCAGCCTGCCTTGGCCAGCTTTTTAGCCAGGGGATTTCCCGCCTGACCGGAACCGATAATGATGGCGTCATATTTCGTCATAGCGGGTATTTAATAATTGAGCCCAATTGGCCTGGCGGAAATTTAGTCCAATTGGGCCAAAAATCTAATGTCTGAGGCCTTCGTCGGACCTGCTTCGCCACGGTCCTTCTCGGTCGGAACCTTGCGGTTCCGGACAACGAACCTTTGGTTCGTTCTGGTAGAACACCACGCAGCAATAACCATACCACTGGAATTTCAGTATGTTTGCCTCACCATGGCTGCCCATAAAGATAAACGATCTTCTCCATCCCTGGATTGAGATACTCCACCAGCGGATGGAGCATTATATGAAGCTGTTCCTTCAGCGTATCAAAAACACCATCCTTACGAAGGAAGCTACTGTAACGCCGTCCTGGAAGCCGTACTCTCAGGACTCTGCCTGGGAGGTCATGAAGCCGATCTCTTCCACCTGGACAACGATGGGTTGGTGGGAACTCATGCCGGCCATGACCAAAGGCCTCATCGGCAAAGTCATCTTCCCGGGCGTAGCCTATGACTACGACAACAGCGGGCGATGACCTCACCCTTATCACTACCATGAATACACCTTCTTCGGTCTATCGGCTGATCTTTGGCAACGCGATAAAGAAAGCTCTCTTCACAGGCACTTTCTGGAAGATGGGATATGGCCCGAGGAAATGGATCAACCTGAATATGGTGCGGGTGCCAAAAAATTTACCCTTCAGCCGAAAGCCTTTAATGTCTGGCCCTTCGGGCGGACGAACCGTGTTCGTCCTTTCCCCCACCAAATGATAAAACCCGTCACCGGCAGACTGGCACAGATAAGACTGACGATAAAGGCGATGATCTTCCCCGTCAGTCCGCCAATGGCGCCCACATGGATATCATAGTTCATCTCGATCAGCTTCTCCCCCTTGTTCTTTTCAGAGTTATTGCGCCGGTGCAACAGCCTCCCGGAATATTGATCGAATTGCAGCGCGTCAGACCCATAATAAACGCCGTCATTTTTATAGCCTAACACAGCGATCACTCCCTCCTTGCCCGCGGCAGGGATCACCAGTAACCTTCGGGCATCCGGCAATTGGCCCAAAGCCTCCTGAAATGCAATGTCCATCGGCTGACAGCTTACACGCACCGTATCCACCGATCGCACATTCACCTGCGGCGGCGGTGACGTAGTCCCCGACGCAGCTACATACACGACAGCCGAAAACCACTGAAAAGCAAAGACCATCCCGGTGAGCCCAAGGACCAGGGCCGGGATCAGCGTATAAAAACCGGGCACATTATGCAGGTCGTAATTCACCCGCTTAAAGCTGGCCTTCCATTTTATTTTAAAGCTCCTGTTCCGCAACGCTCTGGTCCATTTCTTCGGCCACCAGAGCACCAGACCCGTGATAAGCCCAATGACAAAGACCAGCGTGCTCCACCCGACAATGGGCTGTCCATAAGGCGTGTTGAGCAGCAGGCTCCAGTGCATATATTTGACTACAGAGAAAAAGTCGTATTTATAATCCCGCGTACCCAGCGCCCTTCCGGTATATGGATCGATAAAGACAGATACATAATACCCCACGGACCCAAAATAGGTAACAGCCGTATCGTTCATATTATAAGCCATAAACTCCCAGCTGCGGTCCGGCTGCCGGTAAATGGTAATATCGTTGATAGGCTTGTCAGCCCCCAGCACAGCCTGCGCCGTCGACCGCAGCGTCGTCAGGGACAGGGTCTGCCCCCCGGCAGGCGCCGCCACAAAATATTTCTTCTTCCAGACAGATTCGGATATTTCTTTCTGAAAAACAAAGAGACAGCCGGTGATGCTCACGATAAGCACCACCATGCCGGAGGCCAGCCCCAACCAAAGGTGAAGCTGGCCTATCCACCATTTTAAAGTCTTCTTTCTCTTCATGTCCTTTCCGGCCCCATGGGCGGAGCAGTCGGTTTAAAATTTAAAAGCAATGCTGGCCGTCACACTTCTCAATTTCTGCGGATTCACGGTCGTATAGCCGATCCAGTATTTCTTATCCGTCAGGTTGTCCGACTTGACGGCAAACCTGACTCTGGCATAATCATAAAAAATGGATGCATTCAGCACCGTATAAGCAGGCAGGACGAACGTACCAATGGACTTGCTGTTGATGATCTTATTGTCACTGGCATAGTTGCCCCCGAAGCCGATGCCAAGCCCTTTGAGGGCGCCGGAAGGCATCCGATAGCTGACCCACCAGTTGGCCGCATAAGGCGAGGAAGCAGTACCCGGGCGAAGACCTTCCACATCTGCATCCGCCTTTTCATATTTGGAATCATTGTAAGAGAAGCCGCCGACAATATTGAGCCCGGGCAGGGGATTGGCAACCACTTCAGCCTCGATGCCCTTGCTCCGCTGCTCACCATCCTGTATCTGCGGGAAAGGCGGCAGACTGGGGTCCGGCACGGCAGGCACATAAGCCCGGACGATGTCCCTGACACGGATATCATATACGCTGACGGTGCTGGTCAGCCTGCCCTCGAAGAGGTCCAGCTTTACACCAGCCTCCGCCTGGTACGCCTTCTCAGGTTTATAAGCCCGGCCCTGATAATCCGTCCCCGTCTCATTGGTAAATCCGTTCTGGTAATTGGCAAAGAGCGAAACCTGGTCCTTCACAGGCTGGTACACAATGCCGAATTTGGGAGAAAACGCTGTCTGGTTGTATCCACCGCTGGTCTTGCCGGTGGTCACGTCATAGTTGCCCTTGTTTACAAAATGATCCACCCGGAGAGCAGCCATCACCAGCAGGTTGTCCGTGAGATTGGCCACATCGGAAACATACGTGCTGTAGGTGTTCGTGATAAGGTCCACAGGATAAACAAAGTCCACCCCCTTGGTCTCATATAGCTTCTCCAGGTTCACGCGGTTGAAATCCCGGTAGGTAGGAATATCGCCGTGGGAGGCGATGGTATCGTATGTACCGCCGCTAAAGAACTGGTTGGAGTTATGAGCAAAATAATCCAGCCCGGCGAGGAATCTGTTCTGCACGCTACCGAGATAGAACTCCCCGTTGAGGTTTTGTTGTATCTCTATCATTCTGTCGCGGCTGTTGGCGGTGAACTGGTCGTTACGGGAGATATAGTCGCTGCCAATAGCAGTAGGGTCGCCCGTGACGGCGGCATTGGACAGAAGATAGAAATAAGGGCCGGGGCCATCCGAATAGCTGTTCGTTACCGTAACATGGGTAGACGTGCTCCATTTGTTGGATAGCTTATATTGCAGCTGCCCGAAGAAGTTAGTGCTGGCCGACTGTTGCGACAGGTCATCACTGAAAAAGCTGCGGCGGTAGTCCAGCGGCAGCTGGTCGGCGCGGGTATAGCCCATGGAAGCAATGGTCTGCCCATAGGGAAAGAAAAAGATGGGCGCAAGCAGGTTGCGGCTTCGGACGATCTCCGCATCGAACAGGAAGGACAGGCGGTCGTTGATCTTATACGAAAGGCTGGGAGCAAAAGAGAAGGTCCTGTTGAATCCATTGTCCTGGAAGCTCCCTTCATCCAGGTAGGCGGTATTGACACGCAACAGCACATTCCGGGCTGAATCCAGCGGCGTATTGATGTCGGCGCTGATTCGGTTGTAGCCAAAATTCCCGCCCGCATAGTTCACTTCCCCTCCAAAGCTGGCATAGGGCTTTTTCGTCACCCGGTTGATCAACCCTCCGTAGGAGGTAAGCGTGCTCCCAAAGAGCGTCGCGGAAGGACCTTTGATCACTTCGATGCGCTCGAGGTTGGCGGCGTCGATCTTGCTGGTGACATTTCCGGCAATACCATTGCGCAACGTACTTTGCATGATAAAGCCCCTCGAATTGTAATAGCTGCCGCCATCGCCGCTCCTGCCGGTGGCTTCCCACATCTTCTGTACACCCGTGGCATTCCGCATGGCGTCGTCAACGGAGAATACCAGCTGATTTTCCATCAGGTCTTTGGTGATAGTGGTATATACCTGCGCATTTTCCAGGTTCTTCAAAGGCATCTTGGCAACATAATCGCTGCTGGTGCGGGCGAATTTATTCCGCCCTCCCGTCACGACTACCTCCTGCAGCTGACGACCCGACACCTGTAGCTGAATAGCAACGGAAGTGCTCTTGCCGTGCTCCACGATCACATGTTGAACTGTGGTAGCATACCCAGTAAGGGATATCTCCAGATCGTATTCTCCCGGCACAAGCCCACGCAACGCAAAGCTTCCATCCTCATCGGTGAGCGTGCTTTTATTAAAGCCTTTTACCCGG
>DASZWE010000538.1:0-2675 GCA_035546735.1 Puia sp. | reverse complement strand
AATGCAATTGACGATTATCCGTTATATTGCGTATCAGATACATGATAAAAATAATTTGGAATTGTTATGAGTTTTAGAAATTTTGCTGTTCCTTATGCGATAGATGAACGCTATTCGAAGAAAGTGGCTTATTTCTCCATGGAATTTGCCGTACACCAGCCGCTGAAGATCTACAGCGGCGGCCTGGGTTTTCTGGCCGGCTCACACCTCCGCAGCGCTTATGAGCTACGACAGAACATGATCAACATCGGCATCTTATGGAAGTACGGCTATTATGACCAGGCGCGCAACCAGGATCAGACACTGCTGGTCACCTGGATGGAAAAATTATACAGCTTCCTGGAGGACACCGGTATAAAATTCCAGGTTAATATCCATGAGCATCCCGTATGGGTGAAGGCCTGGTATCTCAACCCCGAAACGTTCAAAAGCGCGCCGTTATTCCTGTTGAGTACCGACCTGCCGGAAAATGATTATGTCTCCCAGACCATCACACATCGTTTGTACGACGCCAATGTGGCGACCAAGGTGGCTCAGTTCATCCTGCTGGGGGTGGGCGGCGCCAAGCTGGTGGAAGAGCTGGGTTTCAATCCTGACCTTTATCATTTCAATGAAGCGCACGGCATCAGCGCAGCCTTTCATCTCTATCAGAAATACAACCAGGACATAGAAGAGGTAAGAAAGAGACTCGTCTTCACTACCCATACTCCGGAGGAGGCCGGTAATGAAAAGCATGATATTTATCTCTGTCATAAAATGAGCTACTTCTGTGGTCTCAGCATCGAAGAAGTGCGCAAGCTGACGGGCATCGAGGATGATGCTTTCAATCATTCCCTTGTAGCCCTGCGGTTTGCCCATCTTGCCAATGGCGTATCCAGGCTGCATGGAGATGTATCAAGGGCGATGTGGAGCAAATACAGCAATATCTGTCCCATCATTTCCATCACCAATGCCCAGAACTGGCGGTATTGGGCGGATAAGGAGCTGTACAGGAAGATGGAAGAAGGCAACGACTATTGGTGGGACGATCGTAAAAAGTATATGAAGAAAAGGGCGTTCGAGATCATTGCCGACCAGACGGGGAAAGTATTTGACCCGAATGTGTTCACCATTGTCTGGGCCCGCCGTTTCGCAGGGTATAAAAGAGCGGGATTTCTTACCCGGAACATGGACAGGTTCAACAAGCTGGTGGGCGATGCCAAATATCCCGTCCAGATCATTTGGGGAGGCAAGCCTTACCCCATGGACTATCCCGCGATCAATGAATTCAATCATCTCGTACACCTCAGCAAGGGATATAAGAATGTGGCGGTGGTCGTTGGGTATGAGCTGAGCCTTTCCAAGCGGCTCAAGCAGGCGGCGGACTGCTGGCTGAACAATCCCCGCGTGCCCCGCGAGGCGTCCGGCACCAGCGGTATGACGGCAGCCATGAACGGGGCTGTCAATTTCTCCACAGATGACGGCTGGATACCGGAATTCGTCAATCATGGGAATAACGGTTTTGTGATCCCCAAGGGAGATTATGCCAACATGCATGTCGAACAGCAGGACGATTACGATTTCGACAAGCTGTACGAGATACTGCAGAACGAGATACTTCCATTGTACTATGAAAAATATGATACCTGGCGTCAGATAGCCAAGAACGGTATGCGGGACGTACGCTACCAGTTCGATGCAGGCAGGATGGCCCATGAGTATTATGAGCTGCTATACAAATAGCCTGGACGAGCCGGAGGCCCGTTGTACGAACGACGGACAAAATACCCGTAGACTAAACCCAATAATAAAATGGAAACTCCTATCCTCAAGTGGGTATTGATCATTCTGATCCCCATACTATGCCTTGTCCTATACAAGCTGATCCTCCGTGTGTTTTTCGGAGTGATCATTGTACCGGAAGACAAAATTGGCCTTGTCAAAAAAAAATTCGTGCTGGTAGGGAAACAGAGCCTGCCGGAAGGACGTATCATCGCCACTCATGGCGAAGCCGGCTTTCAGGCGCAGACCCTGGCGCCCGGCGTTTATTTCTGGAAATGGTACTGGCAGTACCAGGTCACTTTTCAGGACTTCACCGTCGTGCCCACGGGTAAGATCGGCCTGGTGCTGGCACGTGATGGCGTAGAGCTGGAGACGGGCTCGATCCTGGGCCGGAAAGTCCCCTGCGATTCCTTCCAGGATGCCGAGGCCTTTTTAAAGAACGGAGGCCGTAAGGGGCGTCAGACGGCGATCATGACACCGGGGTCTTTTCGTATCAATACTTTTTTATTCGATGTAGAGATAACGGATATGGTGAGTGTCCCGGACAATGCGGTGGGTATCGTGACGACCCAAGAAGGCAAGTCATTGGAAGAAGGGCAGATAGCCGGGAAGATCATCAGCGATCATAATAAGTTCCAGGATGTCGATCTTTTCCTGAACAATGGAGGGTACAAAGGGTTGCAGGAGCAGGTGATACTGGCCGGCACCTATTTTCTCAATCCCTGGTTTGCCAAAGTGGATGTAGTAAAAATGACGGAAATACCCATCGGGTACGTCGGCGTGGTAATATCCTATGTAGGCAATGAAGGGATAGATCTCAGCGGTACGGAATTCAAACATGGAAATATAGTGGCTAAGGGCTCCAAAGGCGTATGGGCCGAACCGTTGGGGCCCGGCAAATATCCCATTAACCC
>DASZWE010000537.1:0-8103 GCA_035546735.1 Puia sp. | reverse complement strand
ATACCAGCAAGATCCTGGAGACCTACCTGACCTGGAACAGGAAGTTCGGATACCATACCGTGAATGCGGTCGTGGGCTATTCCTGGCAGAACAATGTGCTGGGCAATGGCTTCCAGGCTACCACTTTCAATTTCGCGGTGGACAATACCAGCTTCAACAACCTGTCGCTGAGCAATCCGTACGCATATTCCTCTCCGCATATCAGCTTTGGTACGGACACTTACCAGGAGACGAGGCTTATCTCCGACTTTGCCCGTGTGAATTATAATTACAAGGATAAATACCTGTTGCAGGGTTCCATCCGGCGGGATGGCAGCTCCGTCTTCGGGACCAACAAACAATGGGGATATTTCCCTTCCGTTGGAGCAGCCTGGCGTATCATCGAGGAGAATTTCATGAAGGGACAAAGCACGTTCAGCGACCTGAAGCTGAGGGGTAGCTATGGTGTAACGGGTAATTCCAGCGGATTTAGCGCATACACCGCCCAATTCATCCAGGGCAGCGTGGGGTCCTACTATTACAATGGCACTACCGTTGCTGCGTATGGTCCCACCCAAACACAGAATGCCAATCTGCGGTGGGAAAAAACATCTACTGCCGACATCGGTGTGGATTTCGCCGTAGCGCATGGAAAGATCACAGGTTCGGTGGACATATATAACAAGAATACCACCGGCATGATCTGGTCCTATGCCGTAGAGCGTATCCTTGTGCCTACCGGCAGCATCGTGGCCAATGGAGGCAGCATGAATAACAAAGGCATCGAGCTGAACCTGACGGCTGCCGTCGTGGACAAAGGGGATCTCACCTGGACCACCTCGCTGAACCTGGCGCATAACACCAATAAGATCACCAGCCTGACCAATCCATTGTTCTCGGGCGGCGACTCCGTTGGAGCGGCCTATCCTGAAGGCGGCGGGAGATCAGGCAGCAGTCTGCAATTGTTGAAAACCGGTCACCCGCTGGGTCAGTTCTTTACCCTGCAATATGCCGGTAAGGACGCCAACGGCGTGTCGCAGTTCGTGGATCACAATGGTAAGCTGACTACCAGCATCGTATATGGAACGGACTATCATTATACCGGCAGCGCACAGCCCAAGCTGCTGTTGGGATGGACAAACACCTTCCGTTACGGGAATTGGGATCTCAACTTCTTCCTCAGAGGGGTCTTTGGCAATAAGATCTACAATGCCACCCGCGCGGACCTGTTCAGCCCCAAGCTGGCTCAGTACGGCAATATCTCGGCGGACGCCATGAATGAATCCACCGCGGATTACAACGATTATATGTACTCCGACAGATTTATCGAGAGCGGCAGCTATCTGAGGTTTGACAATGCTACCCTCGCTTATAATTTCAAGAACGTAAGCCCTTATATCAAAAAGCTAAGGGTGTATGGTTCGGTCAACAACCTCTTTGTGATCACCGGCTATAAAGGCATCGATCCGGAAGTGAACCAGGGCGGCATAGCGCCGGGGGTAGATTACAACAACTTTTATCCCAAGACCCGCACTTTCTTGTTAGGCGCCAGCATGACCTTCTAAAACTGCCACGACTAAAACGAGTATTATGCAAAAACAATTCATAAGATATATTACGATACCTGTACTGCTTATGGGCTTTCTATTATCCTGTCATAAGCTAAATGTCCCCATTACCACCGAATTGACCCCGGATGTATTCCCTCAGGACAGCACGTCCTTTATCTCCGCCTCCGGCCCCGTATATGTCGCTTTGCGGGGCAACTATGGCGTAGAGTATTTCTTTCAGCAGACCCTCAGCACCGACGAGGCCATACTCCCTGCCCGCGGCGGCAACTGGTATGACGGGGCGCAGAATATGCAGATGCATTATCATACCTATACACCGGACAACGGTTATGTCACGGGCAACTGGGGCTGGTTAAGCACCATCATCGGCGCATCCAACCAGACCATTTCCATTTTGACAAAGACCATGCCCGACGGCGCATCGAAAAGTCAATACCTGGCCGAGATGAAAATGGTCCGGGCCTTTGCTTATTTCATGATGATGGATAACTATGGCGGTGTTCCTATCGACACGGCATATGGAGACTTTACGCCGCGCACCCAGGCTGACAGGGCCACCGTATTCAGCTTTATTGAAAGCGAGATAAAGGCTGCCATCCCTTATCTCAGCACGGCAACAGACCAGTCGGTGTATGGAAGGTTCAACAAATACGGCGCCTATGCCCTGCTTGCGAAAATGTACCTGAATGCAGAGGTCTATACGGGCACCAAGCATTATGACGACTGTATCGCTGCCTGTGATAATATCATCAACTCCAACCTGTATGCCCTCCAGCCCATGAGCACCTACCTGCAGATGTTCTATCCCAATAACGGACCGCAGATCCCGGAGTTCATTTTTTCCATTCCTTATGACGCCAACTTCGACAATGGCAACTGGGGTTTCAGGGGAGTGAATAACCATTCCAGGTACGATGTACCCCGGAGTATGGGGAAAGTAGCGGCAGGTGGCGGCTATAACTATTTCAACATACCCTTTACACCCAGCGCTCCTGAAAGCACGATACCCTCCTTTTATGCTTACTTCTATGATGCCGGCGATGTCCGTAACGGGCAGTGGCTGCATGGCCTGCAATATCAGCCGGATGGCGTAACGCCCATCACGATCACGACCACCTATGCGGGCTATGACGCTATCACCAATGCGGGGAATAACAATGCTTACACTTATCAGCTCGATCTGACTCCGGACGTAGTGCTGCGGCAAAGCGTCGCCTCCTTCGATTGCGGCAATGACGAAGTGGCCTGGAACATGGGTTATCGTAATGTCAAGTTCTATCCGGACGCCACTTCATCTTCCAGGAACCAGAACAATGACATTCCTGTTTTTCGTTATTCCGACATCCTTTTGATGAAGGCGGAAGCCATTTTACGGGGAGGAGCGGCGACGGGTGGTGTCACGGCCCTGTCCCTGGCGAACTCCCTGAGAGCGCAGCGCACGACTTCCCCTGCCTGGGCGGATATTACGCTGGATAGTATTTACAACGAACGGAGCCGGGAATTCACCCAGGAAAGCTGGCATCGGAACGATATGATCCGGTTTGGCAAGTACGAGAACAGCTGGGGCTTCAAGACGGATGCCGATGTGCATCACCGGATATTCCCGATCCCCAATTCCGCTTTGAAGCTGAATCCGGCGCTCAAGCAAAATGACGGTTATTGATACTGATATGAAAAACCTGATATTGTTTATCTTTTTTATCTTAATGGCGGGCGCCTGTTCATCACAGGCCCGCCTCTTTAATGTGCTGTCCTACGGCGCCAGGGGCGACGGTCATACGGATAATACCAGGGCCTTTCAAAAGGCCATCGACGCCGCTGCGAAACAGGGAGAGGGGATCGTGCTGGTGCCGGCTGGAAGATTCATCACCGGTGTGCTGCATCTGAGGTCAAATGTCAACCTGCACCTGGCAGAGAATGCCGTCGTGCTTGGCAGCGCCCGCAGGATCGACTATGGCGCCGGGTCGGCTTCTGCGCTCATTGTTGCGGACAGCCAGCAGAACATCGCCATCACGGGCAAAGGCACCATCGATGGCCAGGGAAGGCTGCTCCTGAAGGATATATACAGAATGTTGGAAGCGGGAACCCTGCAGGATGCGGAATGGAAGACGTATAATCCCTGGCATCAGATGCGGCCGGAGGAGAGGAACAGGCCAAAGCTTATCCAGTTCATGCATTGTGACAAGATAGATATCCGCGGCATTACGATAAAGGATGGGCTTTGCTGGATACAGGATTATAAGGAATGTTCCCGTCTGACGATCGACAGCGTTCGGGTGAGGAGTACCGTTATATGGAACAACGACGGCATCGATGTAGTGGATTGCCGGCAGGTAAGGATAACGAATTCTTTTATCGATGCGGATGATGACGGCATTTGTCTCAAATCCGAAAATGCGCAGGGCAGGTGTGAGGATATCGAGATAGCCGACTGTACCATCCGCAGCAGCGCCAGCGCCTTTAAGATGGGGACTGCCAGCCGTGGAGTATTCTCCAATATACGGGTGAGGGACCTGAAGATATATGACACCTATCGGTCCGCCATTGCTTTGGAGACCGTGGATGGCGCGACGCTGGAAAATATCGATATACGGAATGTGACCGCCACCAACACGGGGAATGCCATCTTCCTTCGTCTGGGGCGCCGCAATCGTAAAGCGCCTGCGGGGATATTACGACATGTCTATATCGGAAATGTACGTGTGGAAGTGCCGGCAGGGCGGTCGGATAAAGGCTATGAAATGGAAGGTCCTCCCGTCGACGGGGCGCACAATGTTTTCCCTTCTTCTATCGTAGGTCTGCCGGACCATCCCGTGGAGGATATCGTGCTGGAAAATATCGAGGTCAGCATGCCCGGAGGGGCGTCCAGGGATACTGCTTGTATCCCTGCCGATAGTATAAGTCTGGTGCCGGAGCGGGAGGAGGCCTATCCGGAGTTTTCCATGTTCGGGGAACTGCCGGCTTCCGGCTTGTTCGTGCGACATGTAAAAGGACTACGCCTGAAGAAGGTGCGTTTTATCTTCCGGAAGGAAGACTTTCGGCCTGCCTGTATCTTTGATGATGTTGCCGGATTGGTGGTCGATGAATTGAATTAAATTTTAGTTATTGCTCCGGATGAACTTGAAGACTAATACCGCTGAAATGGCTCCGAGCAGGAACCAGAATATGAGCCTGACATAAACATTCTTTACAATGTTGTCCAGGACCCGGTTGGCGATGTTCATAGTTTAAGTGTTTAAGGCTTCGATAAAAATAATCAAAAGTCAACCATTTTTACCCTATTTTTGGCAACAAATTTTTGCTACATGAACTTGCATGAATATCAAGCTAAAGAGCAACTTAAAAAATATAATGTGCCTGTACAAGAAGGAATTCCGGTGGATAATGCGGGTGCAGCGGAAGAGGCGTATAAACAATTGAAAGTACAGTTCGGGAATAATTTCGCCGTGGTAAAAGCCCAGATACATGCCGGCGGCCGTGGTAAAGGAAAGATACAGGGTACCGAACAAAGAGGCGTTGCAGTAGGCAAAAGTGCGGAAGAAGTAAAACAGATCGCGTCCAATATATTGGGCGGGACGCTCGTAACTATTCAGACGGGTCCCGCCGGAAAGAAGGTAAATAAGGTGCTGATTGCGCAGGATGTTTACTATCCCGGTCCCAACCCGGTAAAGGAATTCTATCTCTCTGTATTGCTGGACAGGGCCAAGGGGCAAAATGTGATCATGTACAGCACCGAAGGGGGAGTGGATATCGAAGAAGTGGCGCACAAGACCCCGGAGAAGATCTTTAAGGAGTGGGTACATCCCGGCGGTGGTTTACAACCTTTCCAGGCCAGAAAAATAGCTTTCAACCTGGGGCTTGGCGGGGAAGCGTTCAAGAATTGCGTAAAGTTCGTTACGCATCTATACAATGCCTATGTAGGGCTGGATTGCAGCATGCTGGAGATCAATCCTCTCTTCAAGACCAGCGATGAGAAGATCATTGCCGTGGATTGTAAGATGAACCTGGATGACAACTCTCTGATGCGTCATCCTGATCTGGAGGCACTGCGGGACATCAGCGAGGAAGATCCTACGGAAGTAGAGGCCGGTAAATACAACCTCAATTTCGTCAAGCTGGATGGTAATGTAGGCTGCATGGTGAACGGCGCCGGTCTGGCCATGGCTACCATGGATATGATCAAGCTCAGCGGCGGCGAGCCTGCCAATTTCCTCGACGTAGGGGGTACGGCCAATGCGCAGACGGTAGAAGCAGGGTTCCGTATCATCCTGAAAGATCCCAAGGTAAAAGCCATTCTCATCAACATATTCGGCGGTATCGTCCGTTGTGACCGTGTAGCACAGGGTGTCATCGATGCGTACAACTCCATCGGCGATATCAAGGTCCCTATCATTGTTCGTCTGCAGGGTACCAATGCGGAAGAGGCCAAACAGCTGATCACGGAGTCCGGTCTTAAAGTACAGTCCGCTATTCTGCTCAGCGAGGCGGCAGCGCTGGTCAACAAGGCTGTTTCGGCATAGGCGAGGCTGTCATAATAGTAAGGACCGGCTCAATAGGGCCGGTCTTTTTTTTACCGTAGTATCGTAACCGACCCGCTGATCTGTTTTCTTCCACTACCGGGGCGGATGATCCAGTAATAAGTACCTACGGGCAGCGGCTGGCCTTTATAAGTCCCATCCCAGGGCATTGTATAGCCTCCTTTGGCATGATAGACGGGCTGGCCATATCTGTTAAAGACCTCCACATCGGCGGAAGGATATTCATTGAGGTATCTGATCATCCATGTATCGTTGATGCCGTCCCCATTGGGCGAAAAGGCATTGGGGACCACGGGCGGCTTCAATACCACCACCTCGACTTTCGAGCTGTCCGTACAGCCATCGCCGGAAGTGACGGTCAATGTGTATACGAGGTTGTCCAAAGGAGACACCTGTGGTCGTGGCACTTCGGGGCTTCCCAGAATGCTGTCTGCCGGGGTCCAGGCGAAGCTGATATTATTCCCGTTGCCGCCGCCTTCCAGCATGCCTATCTCTCCCTGTAGTATATATTGCGTGGGACCTGCGTTTGCCACCGGCGACGGATATACCAGGATGGTCTGATCACTGGTGCTGGAGCACCCGTTGTCGCCTGTGAAGGTATAATGTAAGGTATCCAGTCCGGGACGTCCGATCCGGGGATTGAAATAGGCCAGCTGGCTTACACCGCGACCGCTGTAAATGCCACTGCCCGCAAACCCCGTGATCTCATGCCCTTCCGTCAGTTGGAAGGGTCTTATCTCTTCACATACATTATCCAGCGCATCAAATTGCGTTTTCGGACTGGCCAGCACAGTGATGTCCTGCACCTTATGGTTGAGGCAGGTCTGTCCTGAATAAACGGCATAGTATATACGATAGCTTTTGCCGGCGGGGCTGCTGAAGTCGGGATAAGCATGGTCATATTTTTTTCCGGCGGCGGGCGTATCATCTATCGTCCGGGCCGTAGGATCGTTCAGATAGTCCCAGTAGGCTTCCACCCTGATGATGTTTCCCGGTGTGACAGAGGAGGCGTCGGTGAGCACTACCGGCTGATTGCTGCAAAGCAAGGCGGGATTTTCGAAGGTGAAGTCCGGTATGGGGTTCTGACCATTGACCGTAAAGGTCTTTATGGTGTCCTTCACGCAGCCGTTGACAGAGGTGACCGTGAGATGGACGGAGTAGGGACCTGCCGTCTGGTATTTATGCGTACCGTTTTTTTGTGTGGAGCTGTTGTTCGCACCGGTAGAGGGTTCTCCAAAGTCCCAGCTATAGGTGAATTGGGATCCGGTGCCGTCGGCGATAGTAGACGAGTCGTTGAAAAGTGCCTGCGGGTCTGCCAGACAGATCTTTGGCAGGCTGAAATCCGGGTGTGGGAGGGGATGGACCGCAATGGTGCTAATCTGCGGCTGCGGATTGCTGCAGCCTTTGTCCGTGGTGACGATGAGTCCTACCGGATAGCTGCCTGTCGTGTCATAGACATGGGTAGGTGATGGTATCGTTGCAGAGTCCCCGTCTCCAAAATACCATTTCCAGCTTGTGATCGTCTGACCGATGGCCGAGGATTGATCATTGAAACTCAATATTCTTTTTTCACAAGTAGGGTTTGTGATCGTGAACTGCGGCGTAGGATACGGATATACGATAACGTTAGTAGCATCTGTCTGGGTACAGCCATAGGCGCTTGTTACCAGCACCTGGTATTGGCCTGACTGGGCGGGCGTGATGTTGTTGAGCGCTATGGCCTGCCCGGCGGCTGTGAAGCCGCCCGGCCCTGTCCAGGTATACTGCGCACCGTCAAAGGCTTTCAGGTTGATGGTATCACCCTGGCATGCAGGGCCGTCATTGCCGGCATTTGGCACTGGTTTGGGGCTTACCCGCACGGTGATGAGATTGGAGGATACGCGGCAGCTGGGCACGGTGACATTGACGCCTTCGCCTACGTTCAGCCGGTATTGATAAAAGCCCGCTGTTGCGCTCACCGGGCGGGTATAGGTCGTGCCCTGCTGCCCGGGAATATCGGTCCAGGTGTTACCCGT
>DASZWE010000536.1:0-41245 GCA_035546735.1 Puia sp. | reverse complement strand
CTTCCTGATCGCCCTGCTGATCGCGGCTATTGTAAAGAGAAAAAAACCGGAATTCCACGACACGGCATTTAAATAATAAAAACCCACATGGACGTATCGATAGTCATACCCGTATACAACGAAGACGAATCCCTGCCTGAGCTATGCAGCTGGATCGACCGCGTGGCAAAGGAGAATAACCTCTCCTGTGAGATGATCCTCGTAGACGACGGCAGCACGGACCATTCCTGGGAAGTCATTAAAGAATTACGACGCAGCAATCGCTGTATCCGGGGCATACGGTTCCAGCGCAATTACGGCAAGTCCGCCGCCCTTAACGAAGGTTTCAAAGCCGCCGAAGGAGACGTCGTGATCACCATGGATGCAGACATGCAGGACAGTCCTGACGAGATACCCGAATTGCGGCGTATGATCCTGAAAGACAACTTCGACCTGGTCAGCGGCTGGAAGAAAGTACGTCATGATCCCATTTCAAAGACCCTGCCATCCAAGTTCTTCAACTGGACCACGGCACGTGTCAGCAGAATACCGCTCCACGATTTCAACTGCGGATTGAAGGCCTACCGTCGCAAGGTCGTCAAGAGTATCGAGGTCTACGGCGAGATGCACCGTTATATTCCCGTCATTGCAAAATGGGCGGGCTTCCGTCGCATCGGCGAGAAGGTGGTGCAACACCGGGCCCGTAAATATGGCCACACAAAGTTCGGTGGATTGGGCAGAGGGCTGAAAGGACTGCTGGACCTGGCATCCATCACCTTTGTAGGTAAATATGGCAAACGGCCCATGCATTTCTTCGGTCCCCTGGGAGTGATATGCTTCCTCATCGGCTTCTTCTTCAGCGTATACCTCATCGCCAACAAGCTCGCGCACTACACTTCCTTTGGACTGACGACAAAGCCGGCCTTTTATATCGCGCTGACCATGATGGTCATCGGAAGCCAGCTTTTCCTCACCGGATTCGTGGCGGAGCTGATAGGCCGTAACTCGCAGGGACGCAACTCTTATCTCATCGAAGAAAAACTGGGATTGGATCAGCCATGACAGGTTCCGTCATCATCCTGGGTCCTGCACACCCGCTGAGAGGAGGAGGGCTTACCACCTTCAACCACCGGCTGGCGAGGGCTTTTATACAGGCAGGTTATGACTGTCATATCTATTCGTTCTCACTACAATATCCTTCTTTTTTATTTCCCGGAAGCTCCCAATACACAGACGAGCCGGCCCCCGAGGGCCTGACCATCTACTCCCGGGTCAACAGCATCAATCCCATCAACTGGTGGCTGGTGGGCGAAGAGCTGAGACGCCGCCGCCCTGACATCATCGTCGTACGATACTGGCTGCCACTGATGGCACCCGCGCTGGGAACCATCCTGCGGAGAGTACGCAGGAACAGGCATACCCGCATCATTGCACTGACAGATAATGTGATACCGCATGAGCGGCGACCGGGTGATATCCCTTTTACAAAATATTTTTTGAAGAGCTGCGACGCCTATATCACCATGAGCGAAAAGGTAATGCAGGACCTGCGATCCTTTGAAAAGAAGAAACCTGCCCTGCAGGTGCCGCACCCCCTGTATGATAACTTTGGAGAGCCTGTGACCCGGCAGGAGGCCAGGGCCGTATTGCGTCAAAAGGGACTGAACATCGGGGACGATGACAGGGTACTGCTGTTCTTCGGATTCATCCGCAAATACAAAGGGCTCGACATGCTGTTCGACGCCATGGCGGACACCCGTATCCGGGCCGCAGGCATCAAGCTGCTGGTGGCAGGTGAATTCTATGAGGATGAGCGGAGCTACCGGGAGCAGATCGAACGACTTGGCATCGGCTCCAGCCTGCTGCTGCGTACGGACTTTATCCCCGACCAGGATGTAAAGTACTATCTATGTGCGGCGAATGCCGTGGTACAGCCTTACCGGAATGCTACGCAGAGCGGGGTTACCCCCCTGGCCTATCATTTCGGAATACCCATGGTCGTCACGGAGGTGGGTGGGCTGCCCGCTCTGGTGCCACACGAACGGGTGGGATTAGTGGTAAAGCCGGAAGCCGGCGCCCTGGTGGAAGGAATATTGCGCATGTTCGAATTAGGCTTCGATCATTTTATTCCTCATCTTCGTACGGAAAGGGAAAAATATTCATGGAGCAGGCTGGTAGACAGCATTCTCAGTCTGAGCGATAAACCCACAGGACCGCAGATCTAAAAACGTATTTATGAAAGACAAAATAAAACATTGTATCAGCGAGTCGGTGTCCGTAAAATCCGAGCTGTTAGAGGACGAACGGCTGCTGTTGCTGATCGTGGAGCTGGTGGATGTCATCGTTACCGTGTTCCGCAACGGTAACCATATCTATTTCTGCGGCAATGGCGGAAGCGCGGCAGATGCGCAACACCTGGCGGCGGAGTTCTCGGGAAGATTTTATATCAACCGGGAAGCCCTGCCCGCAGAGGCCTTGCATTGTAATACTTCTTATCTCACGGCGGTAGCCAATGACTACAGCTATGACGTGATCTACTCCCGGCTGATCAGGGGTATTGGGAAGAAAGGGGATATTCTCATCGGGCTGTCCACTTCGGGTAATTCAGCCAATATCGTACAGGCTTTTGAGACAGCCCGGGAAAAGGGAATGATAACGATAGGATTTACGGGTGAGAGTGGCGGAGCATTAAAAGGATGGAGCGATTACCTGGTGAATGTGCCATCCTCCAATACTCCCCGGATACAGGAGGCGCATATGCTTATAGGACACATTATTTGTCAGCTGGTAGAAGAAGAATACTTTCATGCATAATATGCTGGACCTGGAAAAGATAGACAGCCGGTGGACACTGTTCCTGGACAGGGATGGAGTGATCAACGTGGAAAAGGATCAGAGCTATATCTTCCATTATGGCGAATTCCTATTTTATGAACAGGGGCTGAAGGCGTTATCTTTGCTGTCGGAGATCTTTCCCCGTATCGTGGTAGTGACGAATCAAAAAGGAGTTGGAAAGGGGCTGATGACCGCGGCGGCATTGGCGGACATTCATGAAAAGATGACGGCGGCCGTGATGGCCGGAGGAGGCCGGATCGATGCGGTATATTACTGTGATGCTCTCTCGGATGATCATCCGCATCGTAAGCCTAATCCGGGGATGGCCTTTGCCGCACAGCAGGATATTCCGGAAATAGACCTTTCCCGAAGCATCATGGTGGGGAATAACATCAGCGATATGGAATTTGGGAGGAATGCGGGCATGCATACGGTGTTCCTGAGCACCACCAGCGAGGCGCCAACGCTCCCCCACCCATCTATCGATATGATTTTTAGTGATTTATACGATTTTGCAAAAGCTTTGCATTTGGCATGAAATACGAATATGCCTTTAGCGTTAAAAATCCTAATATGATGAACCGTGTGTTTTATATCGTCCTCTTTTGTCTCTGCTGTACAGGCTTCCGGCAATTGCATGCACAGACCTCCATCAGCAGGAGCGTATTGAAGTCGTTGCAGGTACAAGAGGACTCCCTGAAGGTATTGTCGGACTCGCTGATCAATGCAGGGGACCCGGCGGTGCGGTTGCGTGCGGACAGCCAGTTCATCCGTACCCTGGTGCGGAGCCTCAAGATGAAGCACTCCTTTTATTATCCATTCGACAGCCTGGCGGGCATATCCAGGCTATATGCCCCGGACAGCACCTTCCGGATCCTTACCTGGCAGTATAAAAGGGACGATCTGCTCTATTTACAGGAAGGGGCTATCCAGATGAATCAGCCCGACGGGTCGCTGAAACTCTACCCTCTTTTCGACGTCTCCATGTTCACCGCCAAACCGCTGGATTCGGTAAGGACCCGGCGTAACTGGATAGGCGCCATCTATTACCGGATCATCGAAAAGTCCTACCAGGGAGTCAATTATTATACGTTATTGGGGTTTGACGACTTTACCCGCAGCAGCAATAAAAAATGGATGGAAGTGCTGACCTTTTCACGCAGCAACGGGGAGCCTATTTTCGGAGGGCCTTATTTTTCTTTCCAGAACGACTCTGTCCACAAGCGGACACAATACAGGTACAACATCGAATACAAGAAGGATGCCAGCACCCGGTTCAATTACGATCCGCAGCTGGATATGGTATTATTCGATCACCTGGTGCCTGAGGGAGAAGAGCCCAATAGAAAGGATACGTATATCCCGGATGGGGATTTTGAAGGGTTCAAGTGGCAGGACGGGATGTGGGTGCATGTAGAAAAACAAATATTCAACTTCAAGCTCAAGGACGGTCAGTTCCCGACGGATGAGAAAATGATGGATGATAATGGGGGTATCAATGAACAGAAGCTGCAGGAACAATCCGAGAAGAACATGCAGAATGCTGAAAAGGGAAAGACACCGCCGGCCAAGCCGAAGAAGCCTGTGAAGAAGCCGCAAGGCTGAGCACACCTGGCTTCGCACAGCGAAGCCGTCCGAAGGACAGAAATACAGATACCGAGTAAAGGACGGACCGCCAGGTCCGGTTCCTGCCACTAAAAAGGTCTATTGTCCTAACAACCTATTCTTCGCCCGCAAATATTCTTCCTCCGACAATGCCCCTTTTTGTTTAAGATCAAATAATTTCTCCAGCTCGGCAGCAATGGCCGGCGCATTATTTGCCGGCGCCGGATGAGCGGCATATGGCATGGCCTGCTGTATGGCCGCAGCCATCTGCTGTGCGTGGGCCGAGGTCTGAAGTGTCTTGTATTCCGACTGCGCGGCCGTGATGGTGTCCTTCAGCCGGCGGGGATGATTGACGTTGAAATAATCCGTTGCACCTACTTCGGCGGCTGTTTGTATCTCTACATGCCCGTAATTGAACAGCCTGCCCATGGGCGTCATGTCATAAGAGACGTTGTTGATCTTGTCCAGGGGGCTCTCTTTGGCATAGTGACTGATCAGGCCGGACTCGTCTACAACGCGATAGTTGGTCACTACCCAGATATTGACCTTCCACGAATAATATTTCCACAGGAAATAAAGAATACCCAGGACGGCGGCGATCCATCCGTAATGGTTGATAAAGCCTATAAAATACGAGGCGACACAGCCTGCCAGGGCAATGAGGACAGGAAGGGCCAGCAGGGTCCAGCTGCTGTAGGTGACCAACAGTATCTTTTCTCCTTTTTGAAGCGGGGTGCGCATGAGTATTATGCTATTAGCGTGATGATTCGATGCAATTTCCGGGCCTATCTGTAGCAGCCCTGCCTGCCCAGCATATCCCTGATCATCTGTTCCCATTTCGTCTGGGCGGCAGCTACCTGTCCATGATTGGTCTCACTATCATAGAGCTCCTGCTGCTGCTGGATCTCTTTCTCTTTCTGTCTGTACAGTTGTTCCAGCTCTTTCATAAAATTACCCGGCGTAAAGGTAAAGTTACGGATGGTGTCGGCCAATTCGCAGGCTTTTATGGCCGTGATATTGAAATGCTGCTGTTCGTGCTGCAAGGTGCGGGCGTTGCGGCTATTCGTCCGGCACCAGGACCGGCTCCTGTCAAAAAAGGGCAGGATGGTAACGACGACCCTGGTCTGGCTGAACTGCGTATGCTGGCTCGTCCTCACATCCAGACCGCTGTTGGTAGCGGCGGCGGCACGGCTCAGATCGTCGGGGCGCCCTTTAAAATCATCCAATGTCAGGGGCCGTCCGGCGGACCAGGCGATCCTGTCCGTATCGTCGGAGCTGGCGACCACTTCTGCCTGAACCTCTATGGAGGGGCCGCTGTTACTGGCCTTCAGCTGTTGCTGATTCTGCCCCGCCCAGGTATCGAACTGCTGGAGCATATCGTCCAGACCGCGTCTGATGAGCTCTTCTATATAGCGGGTGGCGTCCATGGCGGATTGTACGGTATTGTTTCCCTTATATTCCACGATCTTTCCGCCAGCATTGTAAAAGGCGATGCTCATCCGTACTTCCGATTCGGCCTTTAACCCTCCTGTCTTCTCCGCCACCTCCAGCTGCACGATGTGCAGGGTAATGGGATTAGTGCGGGTGTCCTGTGTCAGATTGGCTTTCAGGAAATTCGATATTGCGGCGGCAGCGCCGCCGGGCAGATTGAGGGATACATACTTTTTGCTGAAGACACCTGCCCGTACAGAGCCAATGGTGGCAGTATCCTGTCTGTCATCCTTAACACCGGCGATATAATAGTTCTGCAGCCGGGTCTTCAGCTTTTCCTGCCGGAAACTGATGGTTTTTACTCCCTGCGCCTGATTGAGAAATGGGAAGGCCAGGAGAACTAATAGAAAGGATATCTTCTGCATACATTTAGGGGTGCGTTAGTCATCCAATTTCAAGACGGCCAGGAATGCCTCCTGTGGGACTTCCACGTTACCGATCTGGCGCATACGCTTTTTACCTTCCTTTTGTTTTTCCAGCAGCTTACGCTTACGGCTGATGTCACCGCCATAACACTTGGCTGTAACGTCCTTCCGCAGAGCGCTGATAGTTTCCCTGGCAATGACCTTGGCGCCGATGGCCGCCTGGATGGCGATCTGGAATTGCTGGCGGGGCAGAAGCTCCTTTAGCTTTTCACAAAGCTTTCTTCCAAAGTCCTGGCTACGGCTGCGGTGAATAAGGGCGCTGAGGGCGTCCACCTTATCCCCATTGAGGAGAATATCCATTTTTACAATATCGCTTTCCCTTCTGCCTATCGGATGATAGTCAAAGGAAGCATAACCGCGGGTCTGGCTTTTCAGCTTATCGTAGAAGTCGAATACTATTTCCGTCAATGGCATCTCGAAGATGAGCTCGACACGGGTAGTGGTCAGGTAGCTCTGATTGAGCAGCATGCCCCGCTTGCCAAGACAGAGGGTCATGATATTGCCGATATAATCCGGCTTGGTGATGATCTGCGCCTTGATAAATGGCTCTTCGATCCTTTCGATACGCACCGGGTCGGGCATTTCCGCGGGGTTGTTAACCACTATCTCCTCCCCTTTGGTAGTATAGGCGACAAAGCTTACGTTGGGGACGGTAGTGATCACCGTCTGGTTGAACTCCCTTTCCAGCCTTTCCTGGATGATCTCCATATGCAGCATGCCAAGGAATCCGCAGCGGAAACCAAAGCCAAGCGCCTGGGAGGTTTCCAGCTCGTACGTGAGGCTGGCGTCATTGAGCTGCAGCTTGTCCATACAGTCCCGCAACTCTTCAAAATCATCCGTATTGACAGGAAATATTCCGGCGAATACCATCGGCTTTACTTCCTCGAAGCCCTGGATCATCTCCGGCTTGGGATTACTCGCAAGGGTAATGGTGTCCCCAACCTTGACCTCCTTTGCATTCTTGATACCTGTAATAATATATCCAACATCCCCTGTTTTCACCTCCTGTTTCGGATCCAGCGTGAGTTTCAGTACCCCCACTTCATCTGCTCCATATGCCATATCCGTAGAGACAAATTTTACGATATCGCCTTTCCGGATGCTGCCATTGAGTATCCTGTAGTATACGATGATGCCCCGGAAAGAATTAAATACACTGTCGAAGATGAGGGCCTGCAGCGGCGCATCAGGATTGCCTTCCGGAGACGGTATCCTTTCGATGATGGCATCGAGTATCTCCTGAACGCCAAGACCTGTACGGGCGCTGGCCAGCAATATCTCTT
This sequence comes from Puia sp., assembly GCA_035546735.1. GTDB lineage: Bacteria > Bacteroidota > Bacteroidia > Chitinophagales > Chitinophagaceae > Puia. The sequence continues at coordinate 33,627 of DASZWE010000536.1, read as the reverse complement.
CCGGCTTGCAGCCGATGAGTTCAATTATCTGGTCTTTTACCTCTTCCACCATGGCCCCGTCCATATCGATCTTATTGATAACGGGAATGATCTCCAGGTCGTTCTCGATGGCCAGATAGAGATTGGAGATGGTCTGGGCCTGGATACCCTGACTGGCGTCCACCAGCAAAAGGGCGCCTTCGCAGGCGGCCAGCGCCCGGCTCACTTCATAGCTGAAGTCTACGTGTCCCGGTGTGTCGATCAGGTTGAGTATATATTGCTGTCCTTTTTGGGCATAATTGATCTGGATGGCGTGGCTTTTTATCGTGATCCCTTTCTCTCTTTCCAGATCCATATCATCCAACACCTGGGCCTGCATATCCCTTTCGGATATGGTATTGGTCATTTCGAGCAAACGGTCTGCCAGGGTGCTTTTACCGTGGTCAATATGGGCGATGATGCAAAAATTCCGGATGTTCTTCATTGCGGTGTAAATACCCTGTTTTATTGAGCGTGCAAGATACGATTTTAGTGCCGCAAATTCCCTATTTTCACACAAATTCCACATCGCCCGGGCAACTGGCTAAAAGCATGAATTCCTTGCGTTCATACATCCAAAGACTATACCTTGTAAGGTGCTACCAGGAATATAAATTGCTTTTTTTTCTTGCTATTATCTTCATAGGGGCTGTCCTTTATGGTCATAAAAGCAGCTGCGAGATCACCCCGGCCCTCGTCCCGGGCATGTATGCCGGCATGGAGCAAAGGGGTACGGACGATTTTTTGGTCATAATGGCAGACAGCGAGCTGCTGGACCTGCACCACACGTTTGACGAACCCCGCAGAATGATGATCTATTTCACCCTTTCGGCTTTTTACCAGGCCGTCCCCTTCCAGGGAGCTGCGGTTGGAGAAGACCCCAAGGCGCCGGCTATACGGGAGCTGCTGCGCAAACACCCCTATATGAAGCTGTTAAGCACGCATGCGGTGAATGCCCGGGAAGATTATGAACGGTATTTACCCTGGCTTCTGCAATATATCCGGCATTCGGTGAACAAGGATATTCAGCGCCTGGGCATCTACCAGCTGCACGTTCATTACGACAAACAAAATTTACCTGTGGCAGATTACCGTAAAAAACTCTATGAGCTGGAGTCTCCCCATACTAACTAGGGATACGGCGGCCCGATGGACATTCGGGTTTGCATTCTTCATTTTCGTCTATCGTCTGCTGACCCATTCGCTGGTCCATCAGATGCAGCAGCCCATACTGTACGAGACAGATTTCGATTATACATATTGGTTATATCACCTCACCGGCATTCCCCGGCTGCTGGCGGATAATAAGGTAATTGCGTGGGTTTTCGATATTTTGTTGTTATGCTTCACCCTGTACTGCTGGGCCACTGCGGGACGGCGCAGATGGGCCGTCCTGTGCTGCGCCATTGGCTGGACGCTTTACGGACTGAACTACAACAGCTACAGCCATCATCACAATGTCTCCATCATAGGGGTAATGGTGCTGCCTTATGCATTTCTTGTCCGGAAGGAAAGAAAATTCAGGCTGATGTGGGAAGGTATCCGCTATTTCTACCTGTATATATTCGCAGACGCCTTTGTCCATAAAGCACTCCTCACACATAGCCTCTTCTACTTTCCCAATGGAGCGGAGTTCATCAAGACCAACCAGGCCCTGTTCATGGTCCAGCATCCGGACAGCCCGTTCACCGGATTGTATTCCTGGGTCATTACACATCCCATGGTAGCCTATCTGGGCTTTCTGACAATGATCCTTTTGCAGGGATGTATGCTCATTGGCTTTTTTACCAAAAGATGCGACAGGTGGCTATTCTGGATACCCATTCTGTTCCATACCGTGACCCTGTTGTTCATCGACGTCTTTTTTTATGAGCTGCTTATCCTGAATCTGACTCTTTTGCCTTTGTCACGGGTGCGCGCCGGTGATGACGGCAATTAAGGGATCCTCATCAAAAATCTGCGAATACACCTGCTGGTCATTATCTCAAATCAAATTTAAACAATTGCAGTACAAAGATCCTGATATGCTTCCAATCGCCGGCTCGCATGAACAATATATCCGCCGCCCTGTAAGACGTTATTTTCCCAAAGATGATACAATCATAAGCCATAGAGCCCAGGCTGGCTATACTGAATGCCAGTGCCGCGCCCCACGCGCCCAGGGCAGCCGTCAGCGGGAAGAACAGGGCTATGGACAGGACCAGCTGTACACAGCCGCTGATAAAGTTATTCGTCAGCCGGTGAACCCCATAGAAGTAAGCCGTAAAAAAAGTAGATGAAAAAACAGGGAAAAGGCCCGGCATAAAGAAAAGGGTTATGCCGTACATGCTTCCGAACGAACGGCCATACATCAAGGGAAAAAGCACTTTTCCACATAGGAGGATGCCTATGCAAAAAAGGAATATACCCGTATGCGAGATACGAATAAGCAATAAAAGCGCTCTTTCCTTTTTCTCTCCCTCCTGCGCCCCCGCCACCCATGCCATAAAGGGATAATATAAAAAGGACGCTGCCAGGCCAATGTATTCCACCAGCTTGTATGCCTGAATATAATTACCCAGTTCATAGACATCGACAAAGTAAGGCAGCAGGTAAATGCTCAGCCGGGCACCCAAAAAGAATATAAAGTTGATGATAAAGGCCTTAAAGGAATAGCGAAGGATGAAATGGATACGGGCGTCCCCGGATACAGGCTCCGCCCGTCTGCCTCCATAAGATATGGCAGCCAGTATAAAAAGCAGGCCTCCCTGCAGGAATGAAAAAGAAAATAAGAGCATGAAAAGATTCTCCACCAGCCGGGCGCCCTGGAAGAACAAGGATGCAAAAAAGATCAGGGCGATCAATAGGATATTGATGGCAAACGTATACCGGGTTGCCTGCCAGCTGCGACCATATGCAGTAAAGATAGTGCCTGACAAACTGGTCAGCAGGGTCCCGGATATATGCAAAGCAGAAAAAAGGAGCCATTTCCCCAGGGTGATATGGGGATGGCTGAATAAATGAAAAGTCAGCGCCAGCAAGGGAAGGGCGACGACCAGGGAAAAAATGGTCGCTCCCGCAACGATCCCGGATGTTGTTGTAAACGACAGTTCCCGGCGTGAAAGAAAATAGTTGAGGCTGATGTCGAGCCCAAACGTAAAAAAGGTGGCGAGAAGGGAAAGGTAATATATGAAAGAATAGTACTCGGCGGAAACGGAGGCCCTGAACAGGCGGACCAAAAAAAGATTGGTAAAAAAAGAAAGAGCTGCCAGCAGCGCTTTCCAGTACATATTCCTATATAAGATCTTTGCTATCGTCATTACACCGGATGCGTTTACGCCGTGTGATGAATGCGATTGCTGCACATCAACCCGTACGCATCGATACAATTGCGGCATTGCACAGGCAGGTCGCGGCCAAGGCGATGGGCCTCTCTGAACCGGCGGGCCTCATTGCTGCGATAGATCTCCATGGGATCCGTTTTTAAAATATTCCCGAAAATAACGGGCGGATTGCTGGTAGTCTTTTCCCAGAGCGTAAAGGGAGTGGTGACGCCGAGAAAATCACATGGAGCCACATCACCCTTGATGTCCACATAAAAAGTCTCGACTGCCTGACAACCCATTTGCTCGGGCTTAAGACGGGGTATGCTAATGGATATCTTATGGCCGCGGGCCCGTCGGACAGCTTCATCGAAAAGCGCCTGTGCGGCGGAGTTCCCTTCCTGCGTATAAAGAGCAAGGGGAGCCAGGTTCCGGGTAAACGTAAGGACATTGTTGACATATATCCTGCGGACACCCAGACGATGGACGAAATCCACGTAATCCGGCAGCTCATGGATATTATCCCGGTGGGCTACAAAGGTCACCGCCACCACATCTTTCAAGGAAGAAGCCTTGAGCAGACGGATGGTTTCCACTATCTTTTCGAACTTTACTTCCGTCTTGAAATTCTCGACTGTCTGTTTAGTATAGCCGTCCATGGAGACATTGATCTCCGACACCGGATACTTTTCCAGCTGACGGATCTTTTCCTCGCTGAGCTCCATCGAATTGGAAAGGAAGGGGAATCGGATATCCGGATTGATCTGCAGGATCAGGTCCATCATTTGGAAAAGATACTTATTGAGTATGGCTTCAAATGTGGAAAATGTGAAGAAGGAAGCATTCCGGATCATAGGGGTCAGCCTTTCTGCAAAAACAGTGAACTCCTCCATTTTCATTATCCGAATGACCCCGTCATGGATCTCTGTGTGATAATCATTTATAAAGCAATGCTTGCATTTCAAATTGCAAGCGCTCACCGTCTGAACAGTAATGTAATATGGACAACCTGTAACATACTTCCGGATCCCCAGCTTTATCCGCCTGGAAAGGTCGGTCCTGGGTAGCCTTCGCACCTTCTTGATTGCGATGTCGAGGTTTTTCAACATGCAGTAAAGATATGAAATATTCCCTACTTAAGGGCCTTCATAATTGTCAGAAAATCAGCGGCTACCAGTGAAGCACCCCCTACCAGGCCACCATCTACGTCCGGGCAGCCGAACAGCTCTGCCGCATTGCCGGCCTTGACGCTGCCGCCGTAAAGAATGGGAATGGAATCCGCCACCTCTCCGTATTTGGCTTTTAACAGACGACGAATACAAGCGTGCATTTCCTGGGCCTGTTGGGCAGAGGCCGTCCTGCCCGTGCCGATGGCCCAGATGGGTTCATAAGCGATGACGATCTTGCTGATATCTTCCACGGAGAAATGGAAAAGGGACTCTTTCAACTGGGCCTCTACAAAGCTTTCCTGGGCATCCACTTCCCGGATGCTAAGGGGTTCGCCGCAGCAGAAGATAGGGGTAATGCCCCGTTCCAGGCAGCGCTGGGTCTTGACAGCCAGCGATTGATTATGTTCGGAGAAATATTCTCTTCTTTCACTGTGCCCCAGCACGCAATAGCGGATGTTGATGGACTGGAGCATTTCGGCAGATACTTCACCCGTATAGGCTCCGGCCGGCTGATCCGAACAGTTCTGCGCGGCGGCTGCATAGTTCTTTTTCTTTTCCAGCCTGGTCTGGGCCATGATAAGATAAGGAAAGGGAACGGCAAAGACGGCCTGCTGATGCTCCTTCAGTCCGATATTTTCTTTTAAAATAGCATCCAGCAATTCTTGTCCCTGTTGATACGTAAGATTCATTTTCCAGTTGGCGGCCGCAATTTGCTTTCTCATTGATCGGAGGATTTATAATTTTTCGTAAATATATTTGAGTTTTTTTATTTCGGCATCGGTAAGTGTCTGTCCTTTAAATCTTTTCCAGCTGTCGATGTCGCGCAGGGCTCTTTCCAGCTGATACCCTGGATTGTTCTCATATCCCCAGCTGAAGCTGGGTATGTATTTGGGTGTAAGTCCCTCTCCGAATACGTTGCAGCAGACGCCTACCACAGTACCCGTATTGAAGGAAGTGTTGATAGCACTGCGGGAATAGTCGCCCATCAGCAAGCCACATTTGCCGCCTGCTGCAATAAACTGACCGGAACCCTGATCCCAGGCTTTGACTTCGGCAGCATTGTTCTTCAGATTGGAGTTGGAAGTGCCGGCGCCCAGGTTGCACCACTCCCCTATCACGGAGTCGCCCAGATAGCCGTCATGTCCTTTGTTGGAATAGCCAAAGATGACCGAGTTCTTGATCTCTCCGCCAACGATGCTGTAGGGTCCTATCGTAGTAGCACCATATATTTTTGTGCCCAGTTTTACCGTGGCGCCTTCACAAAGAGCAAAGGGTCCACGTATGAGCGATCCTTCCATGATCTCCGCATTCGCACCAATATAGATCGGTCCCGCGGAAGCATTGAGGATACAATGTTGCAATACGGCGCCTTCTTCGATAAAAATGTTCTCCGGGGCAATGGCCTGTACGGAAGATGGGATGGGCTGCGAAAGTCGTCCGCTGGTCAGCAGCGTAAAATCGTCGACCAGCGCTTCGGCATTGAGCCGAAAGATATGCCAGGGACGAGTAAGCAAAGGTACCCAGTGCAATACTCCCCGGGAGCCATGCTGCTCCTTCTCCCGAATGGTCAGGATGCCTACACGTATGTCGGCGATGGGCCGCGTGGCAGTAAAAGGGAACAGGGAATCATCCATGGATTAAAGCTACGATATACGATAGTTCTAAAAAAAATCCCCTCCGTTACAGGAAGGGATAATAGGTTATGTGAGAACCAATGCTTATTTGGTTTTCTTTTCGTAACGCTTTTTGAATTTGTCGATCCTACCGGCCGTATCCACCAGTACGTTCTTGCCGGTGAAGAAAGGATGCGAAGTATTGGAAATTTCCAATTTGATCAGGGGATACTCGTTGCCATCTTCCCACTTGATAGTTTCCCTGGAAGTAGCTCCGCTACGGCTCAGGAAAGAATAGCCATTACTCATGTCCTTGAAAACAACGAACCGATAGTTATTCGGATGGATACCTTTTTTCATAATTAGTTCTATTTGAAGGTTGTACGGATTTGGCCGTACTAATTTTCTTTTAGAGTTTGCAAAGATACGGAGTATCAATGGGTAAAACAAATAATTTATCAATCCTCCCGGCGTCTAGCTACGCATATTGACATACTGGAGGGGCACCTTCAGGTTGGCGCCCTTACAGAGCTGAATGACTGCCTGCAGATCATCGATCTTTTTGGCGGTGACACGGACCAGGTCATCCATGATCGCGGCCTGTACCTTGAGGCCGGAATCCTTGATAAGCTTGACCACTTTCTTCGCATCTTCCTGTTTAAGTCCGTTGTTTACCGGGACTTCCTTCTTTGTCACTTTTCCGCTGGGATAGGCCTCTTTCGTCAGGTCGAAAGCCAGGGGATCCAGTCCCTGTTTCATACTGCGGCTGATAAGCACATCCGTTATCTGGTTGATCTTCATGTCACTTTCCGCCTCCAGCTTGATCTTAGACTCTTTCTTATCAAGATCGATGACGACTGGCGAGTCTTTGAAATCAAACCTGTTGGTTATCTCTTTTTTGGTAACATTGACCGCATTGTCCAGTGTCTGCGGGTCAACTTTGCTGACTATATCAAAGGATGGCATGATTAGAAGTTGAACAACAAAGATAGTTCTTCCGACACTAATTGTTGCCTCCCGTCTTGACACGGCTTTCCTCTTCACCCGCGCCGCCTGCCCTTCTGCGGGACGGAGCCTTGATAGGCCTGCCAAACCGGTAGCTGAACGTAACGCTGACCTGGCGGCTGTCCCGGATGTTGCGGAAGGTGGCTTCTGTCTGCTGGAAGTCGATATATCCGTGGGGCTTGTTGGTATAAAGGAAGTCCCGGATACCCACCTTGACACTGCCCTTGTCGGCCAGCACCTTTTTGGACACGGCGGCGGTAGCCTGACCCATTGAATATATAATCAACTGTCCCTCAACACCTTTAGTTCGGTACCAGCCAGAAAGCTCTGCACTCCAGCCATGCGGGAAAGTGAACTGGTTGTTCAGATTGACCAGCAGCGTGGTGGCGTCTACGTGGACTGGCTCCCCATAGAGGAATCCGTCGAACTTGGTATAGTTGACATTGCTGTACAGGATGGACATCCACCATTTGGTGACATGCAGCTGCGCACTGACGGCGAGGCCCGCATTCTGACGGCTGCCGATATTGCCATTCCGGACAATGGTGGCATGTCCCGACTGTTCAAACGTCTCGGAGAAAAAGTTCTTGGTATAGCTGTAGTTGACCGTAGTGGAAAGAAATCCCGCATAGGTATGGGTCAGCTCGACATTATGAGAGAACTGTGGCTGCAAATAGGGATTACCTGCCTGGTAGGTATACTGGTCCAGGAAGAAGAGGAAGGGGTTCAGATCCTGATAGGCCGGACGATCGATGCGACGGCCATAGTTCAGAGAGAACTGGTTCTTCTCACTGGCGGCATAGCTGATATAGGCAGTGGGGAAAAGACTAAAATAGCTGCGGGAGAAGGTCGAATCCCTGTTGAGCTGGGAGCCGTTGCCCAACTGGTGACCGGAATAGTTGGTATTCTCCAGACGCAGGCCTGCCTGAATACTCCATTTCTTGTATTGCCTGGAAAAGTTGAGATAGGCGGCGTTGATATTCTCCCGATAAAGGAAATGATTTGTCTTGGTAGTGTCCACTTCGCTGGCGCCATGGATAATATTATAATAGTTGGCCATGTTGTCTGTATGGACGTAGCTGGATTTCAAACCGGCCTCGACCTTTATGTCCTTACTGACGGGATGTGTATAGTCCGTCTTGAATGTATAGATATTGATGGTGGCGGGCAGGTTGCCGGTGAGAATGGTCTCGCTGCTGTTGTTGTTGCCGGGATAGGTGGTTATGTTATCGAAATACTGGCTGTTGGCGGAAGAATAACGGACATAATCCACATCGGCCGTCAGCTCTCTTCCTGTAGAATCATACTGATGACGGTAATTGAGATTGATAGAACCATTCTTCCAGGTATTGTGGGTAGTGCTGGGAGAATTTACCATGGAGTCGACATTGCCATGCGGGTCTTTCAGGAAAATATGGCTGGAGCTGGTGTTGTTCTCCTTGTTCTGAAAACCGCTGACCACGAATCCCAAGGTGGTCTTATTCGACAGGTAATAGTCCATACCGAATTTGAGGTTCATTTCAGGATTGACAAAATGCATCTCCGTAGCCTGGGTGAAAATGGAGTTCACTACCTTGCCCGGACCGGGATCAAGATAGGTGCGGGAGATATCCAGGTGCTGAAAACCTTCCCAGTGGCTGTATCCGCCATTGAGGAAGAGATTTACTCTTCCATTGCGGTAATTCAGGTTGATATTGCCGCTGGGCTTGGGATAGACGCCCTGGGTATGCGTCAGGTTGACGCTGCCGTTGAAGCCTTTGGTCTTATTCTTTTTTGTCTTGATATTGATGATCCCCGAGTTGCCCGCCGCGTCGTATTTCGCGGAAGGGTTGGTCATAAGCTCGATCTGGTCGATGGTGGAAGCCGGCAGGCTCTTCAGATAGCTGGCAAGCTGGGTGGCATTCATATAAGTGGGCTTGTTATCGATCATCACCGTTACGCCCTGCTTGCCTTTCAGGCTGATATTATCGTCCTTGTCCAGGGTTACGCCGGGGGATCTTTCCAGTACATCCAGCGCAGTGGAGCCGGCATTGGAAGGAGACGCGTCCACATTGACAACCATACGGTCGGCCTTTTGCTCGATAAATGGTTTTTTCCCTACCACGGAGACTTCCTGGAGATTGCCGGAGGAAGCGTTCAGGGTCAGGGGTTGAAGGGTCACGTCGGGCTGGGCAGCGGAAATTTCGAATACGGGTGAAAAACGGGGATTATGTCCTACGCTGGTAATGCTGATGAGGTATTTTCCTTCTGCGACCTTGTCAAAAACAAACTTTCCGGATTTATCGCTCATCGTCTGCCGGACAGCGGAGGAATCTTTCCCCTGGAGCAGGGAAACGGTGGCCGCTTCGATGGGCTTGTGGTTCTGGTCTCCTACCTCGCCGCTGATCTGGCCCGATTGCGCAAAGAGTAATAGAGAAAAAGAGCTCAAAAATACAGTTAGCAAGGTCTTGATCTGGATCATGGTCGTTTATTTTTAGTGGCAGGTCATCTGCCATGTTTGGTACTATTTTTTGATAATTACAATACAAAGATTAGTACTATTTATTGCATAGTACATTGCTTTGTGTTAGATGGCGGATTTTGTTGATAACTGGTAATCCCTTATCGCATGGCAAACATACCGGGTGAACAAGGGCGCGGGTAAATATTTAGGTGTAGGGGACTCTTTTGTTGACGAATAGACAACCAAACGAACCACAGGTTCGTCGTCCATAACCAAGCCTTTGGCGAAAGGTTACGAACGAGGTACCCGAGGAAGACCGTGTCGAAGCAGGTACTCCGAAGGCCTCAATCTTTAGCCAATGCGGAATAGGACGATAATTCCCGATCAAGGTTACAGCCTGGAATGGTCGAGTGATAAAAGGATTTATTAAAGGAAGGGCGGCTGTTAAGTCTGGGAATCAGGAGCCGGTATCTCTGTCTGCGGGATCTTTTGGGGAGGATGTGATCTTAGTCTGAAAAAAAGGACGACACCCGTGAGGACGAGCAGGAAGGAAATGATCTCGGCCTGTGTGGGGTGAAAGCCCAGGAAATCGTATTTGGTATTGACGCGGATCTTTTCGATAAAAAATCGTTCGACGCCATTGACTGCCAGGTAAACCGCGAAAAGCATCCCGGGCACTTTCAGCTTTTTACGGAGCGACCACAGCAGGAAAAAGAGGCCCAGACAGACAATGGTCTCATAAAATGGCGTAGGAAATACGGGTATAGGCAGCTGGCTGCAATAGGAACTATCTGTACAGCCGGGAATGGGTATGCCCTGGTTGATCACATTGTGCGGGTAGCTAAAGGCAAAAAGCCAGTCCGGCAGCCATGAGGGAGCTTTAGCGGCCAGATGAGGTATCTGGTTCACTCCATGGAACTCCGTATAGACCTGGGTATAATATTGCTGTGTAATGCGCTGGAAATCACCTGCGCTGGCCAGAGCAGGCTTGCCAGCCGCCGTCGTATAATAGGCGCTGTTGAGGATCCCCCAGTCACCGTCGCCTGCTACCTGGCAGCCGATGCGACCGACAGCATACGCCAGCATAAGACCCGGCGCGGCAGCATCATTTAGATACCAGAAACCGATGTTATGCTTGCGGGCATAATACCAGATGGCCAGAGCGGCGCAGATAAGGCCTCCATAAAAGGTAAGACCGCTGAAGGAGAAGAGCGAACCTATAGGATCTTTTATAAAGTCATCCCAGGTCTCCAGGCAGTTGAAGATCTTGGCGCCCAGAAACCCAAATAGAGCGGCATAAATGGTGAGGTCCCCCACCCTGTCGTGCGGCCAGATGCGGATCTTCTTCTCCTGGGGCTGAGGCAGCTTCTGTTTGTTCTTCTCATACCATTTCCATCCCGCGAGAATGAGACCCAGTAAGAGTCCGGCAGGGAAATTGCCGGCCGTGGATTTTATATAGTCCTGAGGATTGGCTGTTACGGAGCTATCCAGGGTAAAGAGCCCTACCAGCTTGTAGGCCACGACAAAGCCTAGGACAAAATTCACGAGAAGCTCAAAAATGCTGGCAGGCTTGCCAATGACGACCATCTGATCCTTGCCCTGTAATAAGCCTTCTCTTTCCTTCCGTAACAATTCTTTTGACAGGGTCACTGCTGCGGCAATAAAGGAAAGGGCCACAAAAAAGCCGAAAGAATTGATAAATCGTAAAGGAGACCAGGAAACTCCAAACAGATCTTTAAAGGCGAAATAAAGGTTGGGATACATAAGTTATTAGACGGGCGAGGCTGGCCCGACACAAACCTACACTAAAAAAAGGAGAATCTAGTGTCTTGTAATGATTCTCGAAAGAATAGAGGATGAGGGGTTTAGCCCGAAAATTCCTAACTAACCTGAAAAATAATTTTCCACAAGTACTAAATAGCGTGGATTGCCGTTCCACAAATGTGTTCCACGGGGAACATTTTTCGCTCCAAATTAAGTTCCCATCTGCATTTCATAGCTTATTCACAACTGTGGACAAAAACCGAGCACAGCGAGGTTGCCCGAAAGGGTCATCATGAACGTCTTGGCAATGGCCGGACCGAACAGGTCCGTCTCCTGGCAAATTTATCCGCAGGCCTAAAACAAAAAGCCCCTGGGAAGCCAGGGGCATTATCACTATGAGCTCGTTTTCTTAGCAATATTCGTTAAAAGCTGCGATCAGATTTTGGGCTATCAGCTGGGCAGGGCGGCCTTCTATCTGATGCCGCTCAATCATATGGACCAGCTGACCGTCCTTGAACAGGGCGATAGAAGGAGAAGAGGGCGGATAAGGCAATAAATGCTCGCGTATCTTATTTACCGCCTCCAGATCAAAGCCGGCAAAAGAGGTAGTAAGGAAGTCGGGCTTTTTAGAGCTGTTGGCCACAGCCATCAACACTCCCGGACGGGCCAAACCCGCCGCACATCCACATACACTGTTTACCATGACCAGAGTGGTCCCTGATTTTTTCAATTGATCTTCCACTTCGGAAGAGGTCAGTAATTCTTCGAACCCATTGTCCGTGAGTTCTTCCTTCATTGGTTGTACTATCTCTGCTGGATACATTTTCTTTTAAGTTATTTAAGATAATTTGGATGATAGGCCTAGCCTGCAATTGTAAACATAAAAATAGTCAAAAAGTTGAGAGGACAGGGCTAGTCGGAACAAATGTCATTAAAAATCACTTGAAAATGCAATTATGTCATTCAAGCCAAGCCTTTTTTTGGTCCAAATCCGTCAATTTTTCCTGAAAAAAGAGTTTTTGGCCCATGGTATAGGGTTTGTTCCTTTCCTGTCGTCAAACAAAATTGATAAAACTTAAATAAGAACACACTATGACACTCGTAAAAGTAAACAACCACCCGGCCAGGAACCTGTCCAGCTTTGTAGACGAATTTTTGCAGGATCTCCCTCTTAGCTGGGGTCGTGAAGGCGGTTTCGCCTTTCCTCCGGTGAATATCCACGAGACAAAGGAAGCTTATCATCTGGAATTGAGCGCACCCGGCAGAAGCAAGGAAGATTTCCAGCTGTCCGTAGACAAGGGTCAGTTGACCATCTTCTTTGAGAAGAAGGAAGAAACAAAGACGGAAGAATACAAGACCATCCGGAAGGAATTCTCTTTCAAAAGCTTTAAACGCAGCTTCAACCTGGATGACAGGATCGATACCAATGGCATTCAGGCTAAATATGAGAATGGCGTGCTGAAACTGTACCTGCCTAAGAAGGAACAGGAAAAAGAAAGCGCCAAAAGCATCTCGATCCAATAACCTGGCTTGAGAGCTGAGCAAGATATTTTCGAACGTTTCATAATAATTAGAACTTTTTACTCACGAGTTAACGTCTTTTTTAAAGGCGTTCGTGAACTATCGTTTCATAAGCAGTTGGTTTTGGTTTAAGCCCCGCCATTCCTGGCGGGGCTTTTTGTTGGCATCGTTACGATTTTCGACTCTAAACGGTGTGTTAAAGGCAGGGACGAATAAGGACTTTCTTTATCTGTTTGCCGGTTTTTTAGCCTGATTGTGTTAATTTCGAACTTCAAAGACACCTGAACGGACCAAAAGGTCCGTTATTCCGAAGGACAGACATTAAATTTTTGGCAAAATTGGCCTACATTTTAAAAAAGGCCAATTTTGGTCTATATCATCCAAGAATATGATTAAAACCGTGAAAGTTTTTCAGTTTTGGCTTTTGGTGGTAGCAGGCTTGGCATTTTCCGACAGCGGGTATTCACAGAACCCTGTTTTTCATATTCCCATGGCTTTGACGTCCGACACGGCAAAGATCGGGGACGACTCGACGCTGCGCATACGCAACCTCAACCCTTATTTCACCTTACATGTAGATTCCACCCTCAGCTATCAGCTGGAGCTCAACCGCGATCCCAGCAAATACTTCTTTTTTATGAGGAATGCGCCGGTGGGTCTGAAGATCAAGGAAAACGGGTTGCTTACCTTCAAAGCCGATAAATCTTACTTTCTCTCCGGCAAGCTCAAATACGATTACGAATACAAGGTCAATATCGGGGTACAAAACCTCAACAATCCCAAGGAAAGGATAGATACATCCTTTACCCTGTCCTTTTTTACCACGGAGATCACCCCTTCCCATGTAAAGCCAACGGTGAGCAATGTATTATATATGGACGAAGGCGATACGATCAGCTTCAAGGTCCAGTGCGAGACAGGAACTTATCCTATCGAAAATATCAATTTCTACTCCAGCTCACCCATTAAGACAAATTCCAATATCAAAGGATGTAACGATGATTTTACCTGGAGCCCGCCCTATGACTTTGTAAAAGAGACAGATTCCTCCAAGACCAAGCTCCTGATCCTCTATTTTGTAGGCACCAACAAGATCTTTATGAGGGATACTGCCACTATTCGCATATATGTGAAAGATGCCCTGAATTATCCATATATGAAGGAAGAATATGCGCTGGCGGTAAAGAACATCAATACATATATCCTCCGCCTGAAATATGCTTTCTTCCAGCTGGATAAGAAGGTGAAAAAGACAAAGAATACCCGTACGGACTTCGATATGACCACGGCTACTACAGCCCTGGGTGGTACAGTCTTTTCGTCCGCCGCAAGCCAGGATGCCAAGACCACCGGCGCGATACTGCCCAGCGTGGGCGTAGCGCTCGTGCCCGTAAAAGAGGCGGTAGCCCCTCAGCTGACCGCAGAACAGAACCAGGCCGGTCTTGTCCGCAGCTCGATCAAACGGCTGGAATACACCGAACGGGATAACGCCCTGGTGGGAGAAAAGGACATGGAGATCACAAAAAAGATCACCAACCTGAAGAATGAGCTGAAACAGACCCAGGTGCAGCTCATCGACGTACCGCTGGAAGAGACCAGCAGCATGACGGAAGAACAGCTGAATGCTTATTTCGAAAATCCCAAAGTGAATAAGAAATACCGGCTGAAGAAGCGCTAATCGCAAACCCCTTTCTTTCGGGTGTCGACAATGTAAAGGATCTTCCAGACCCCGCCCGCCCGTATCAACTGGAAGGAATCCACGCCGCAGTGGAGGAGCGTACCATTGTAGTAAAAATGATAGGGCGCCCAGACCATGGCAAGAGGGCCATCCATTTTCAGCGACTCGATATGGACCTGTTCATCGGCAGCCCCTTTTGGTAATCTAGCGATGGCTTGCGCAAACTCGACCACGGGATAGCTGCGCGCAGTCGTTTTTCCGTTACTATCCACTACGATCGTCTGCAAAACAGCGCTGTCATCAAAAGCGGACATCAGCTGAGCGCTATCGGCATTCTTCATGGCAATGAACAGCAGGTTGACGGCAGCCCGCACAGAATCCTGCCCTGACTGGGCGCGAACCGCTCCCATCGTCATGACACAGGCGATGACAAAAAGGTATTTCATGGTGTTACTTGTATCCCAGTATCTTCAACATGCTTTGTGCGGTCTGCTCCTTGGCGTATACCCAGTCGACGAGCTTCCCATTCTTGTCATGGCCTACGATGACGTGCTTCGGTGAAGGGATCAGGCAGTGCTTGATGCCTCCATAACCCGATATCTGGTCCTGGTAGGCGCCCGTATGGAAGAACCCTACATACAGAGGCTCGCCGTTGTTGAGCTTGGGCAAAAAGACTTCGTTGATATGCTCTTCCGAGTCGTAGTAATCATGGCTGTCGCAGGTGATACCGCCCAATACCACACGCTGATACTCCACGTCCCATTTATTGATGGGCAGCATGAGGAAGCGCTCCCCGATGCCCCAGGTGTCGGGCAGGGTGGTGATAAAGGAAGAGTCGATCATATACCATATCTCCCGGTCGTTTTGCATCTTCTGACCGATGACGCTATAGATATGGGCCATGCTCTCTCCCACCGTATAGCTTCCAAATTCGGTGAAGATATTGGGCATCGGTACGTTGCTGCGCTTGCATGCCTTCTTGATATTACCTACGATCTCATTGATCATGAACTGATAGTCGTATTCGAAGCCCAGCGAATGCTTGATGGGGAAGCCGCCGCCGATATTGATGGAATCCAGCTCGGGACAGATCTTTTTCAGCTGACAATAGAGGTTGATCACCTTATTGAGCTCGCTCCAATAATAGATATCGTCCTTGATACCTTTGTTCAGAAAAATATGCAGCATTTTCAGCTGGAACCTGTCCTCATTGCCTTCTATCTTGTCCACATAGAATTCCAGCACGTCCCTGGCACGAAAACCCAGGCGGGAGGTATAAAAAGGGAAATTGGGCTCTTCTTCCGCCGCCACCCGTATGCCCAGCTTAAAGGGCACTTTCACCGACCGCTTGTATTGCTGCAGCTCTTCCTTGTTGTCCAGGATAGGGACTACGTTCTTAAAGCCGCTGTTCAGCAAAGATGCTATACGGCTGGTATAGGGCTTTTGCTTGAAGCCGTTGCAGATGATAAAGGTATCCTTGGTGATCTTCTTACGGGCATATAATTTCTTGATGATCTCGATGTCATATGCATAAGAGGTCTCCAGGTGGATGTCGTGGTTCAGTGCTTCCTCCACGATAAAGGAAAAGTGAGAGCTCTTGGTACAATAGCAATAGAAATACTTTCCTTCGTAATGATGCCGCTTGATCGCATTGGCAAACATCTTCTTGGCCTTCCGGATCTGCTGACCGATCTTGGGCAGATAAGTCAGTTTCATGGGAGTTCCATACTTATCAATGAGCGCTTTGAGATCTAAGCCGTTGAATTGCAGATAAGCATCTTTGACTTCAAATCCTTCTTGGGGGAAGTTGAAGGTTTGCGTCACCAGGTCGGTGTACGTATTGTTCATTGACTGGTCCAGGTTATAAAGTATTTACAATAATTAAATAGCACTTATACTTTTAAAAACTATGCAAATGTGAAGTTTTTTTGAAACAATAGAGAAAATTTTTTTATAGCATCCGAACAGGCAGGAGGCTGGGCTGTCGGTAAAAAAAACCGGCCCCCCTTAGGAGGCCGGCGCGTATAGTTGTGGTGCGTAAGACTTACTTTACGGAAGCAACCAGCTTCGAAAAGGTCGCCGGCTCATTCATAGCCAGGTCAGCCAGCACCTTACGGTCCAGGCCGATGCCCTTTTGAGCGAGCTTGTGGATAAAGGCGGACTACGTGAGCCCTTCTGCACGGACGGCCGCAGTGATACGGGCGATCCACAGGGTGCGGTATTCTCTTTTCTTCAATTTGCGGCCAACGTAACGGTATTGGAGACCTTTCTCCAGGACGTTCTTGGCTACGGTATAAACATTCTTTCTTTTGCCATAGAAACCTTTCGCCTCTTTTAAGATGCGTTTTCTGCGTGCCCGGGAAGCAACGGCGTTTACTGAACGTGGCATATCTTAATTAGTTTGAAATTTTAATAATGAGGATTCAAGCGCTTATTTCAATCGTAACAAGCGTTTTACAAAATCAGCGTTGGCCTGGTGTACAATACCCTTCTTGTTCAGGTTGCGTTTACGTTTCTTTGACTTCTTGGTCAGGATGTGGCGCTTGAAGGAACGCTGGAAGGTGATCTCGCCGGTGCCTGTGATCTTGAATCTTTTCTTGGCACTCGAATTGGTTTTAACCTTTGGCATTTTGAATGCATTTTACATGATACCCTGCTGGCGGATCCACACGGGTGGATCACTTAGGGGGCCGTTTGGGCTATTGGTTGATCCCGAAAGAGGTCGCTACGGACCATTTTTGCGGGTTGCAAAGGTACATCATAAATTGGAAAAACCCGCCAAAAAGACGGGTTTTTTATCATTTTGGCCGTTCGGGCCATAGTTCCTAGCTTTTTTCCTTCTTTTTCTGGGGTTTAGGCGCCCAGATAGCCAGCATACGCTTGCCTTCCATCTTGGGCATCCCTTCCAGTACCCCCGCGTCATTGAGACGCTCGGCGAATTTCAACAGGAGAAGCTCTCCCCTCTCCTTGAACTGGATGGCGCGTCCCTTGAACTGTACATAAGCCTTTACCTTATTGCCCTCTTTCAGGAACTTTTCGGCATGCTTGGCCTTGAAGTCGAAATCATGGTCATCCGTATTGGGAGTAAACCTGATCTCTTTCACTTCAGAAGCCTTGCTCTTAGCCTTCATTTCCTTTTCCTTCTTCTTCTTCTCGTAAAGGAACTTATTATAATCGATGATCTTGCATACAGGCGGGTCTGCATTGGGAGATATCTCTACCAGGTCGAGCGCCTGCTCCTGCGCCATTTTCAGCGCCTCCTGTATCGAATACACCCCAACTTCTATATTGTCTCCTACCAGACGTACCTGGGGTACTCTGATCATATGATTGGTGCGATGTTCTTGTTGCTGCTCTTTTCTGAAACGTGGATTAAAATTACCTCTCGGAGGTCTCGGTGGAAATGCCATTTACAATTTTTAAATTAACCTTCTTCCCATATTGAAGGCTTCTATTTTTTTCGTTTGTTTGATGACTTCCCTAGGGATTGGAAGCCCTTTCTTTGATCTCTTTTTTGATCTCAGGAATGAACTCGTCGATAGTTTTAACGCCGAGATCTCCTTTTCCTTGTCTTCTTACCGCGACTTTCCCTTCCTGCATCTCCTTTTCTCCAACCACCAGCATATAAGGTACTTTCGCCAGCTCAGTGTCCCGGATCTTTTTCCCGATCTTCTCATTGCGATCATCCACCTCTGCACGAATATCAGCATTTTTCAGGGAATCCAAAAGAGTTTGTGCATATTCCATGGACTTATCGCTGATCGGCAGGATCTTCACCTGGAGGGGAGCCAGCCATACGGGGAATTTGCCCGCATAATGCTCCAGCAGGAAGCCAATAAAGCGTTCGTGCGTGCCCAGGGGAGCCCTGTGGATGATAAGAGGGGTCTCCGGCTGATTGTCCTTATTGGTAAAGCTCAGCTTAAAGCGACGTCCCTGTGCAAAATCTACCTGATTGGTAGCCAATGTGAACTCCCGTCCGATGGTGCTCCAGATCTGTACGTCGATCTTGGGACCATAGAAGGCCGCCTCGTCCGCCACCTCCTTGAAGGGGGTATTGGTACGGATCAGCACATCCCGCACCAGGGCTTCCGTCTCCTTCCATAACTCCGGCTCGTTCACGTATTTCTGTCCCAGCTTTTTCGGATCATGCAGGCTGAGACGCATGACATACTTGTCTATTCCAAAGATCTTAAAATACTTCAGGTACATCTCGTTCACTGCCCTGAACTCCTCATAGAACTGCTCTTTTGTACAGTAAATATGGGCATCGTTCATATGCAAACACCGTACCCGCATGAGCCCGAAAAGCTCGCCGCTTTGCTCATATCTGTAGCAGGTCCCATATTCCGCCAGGCGGTAAGGCAGGTCCTTGTAGCTTTTCTGCTCGGCGTCGAATATCTTATGGTGGTGCGGACAGTTCATGGCCTTCAGATAGTACTTCACCCCTTCCAATTCCATGGGAGGATACATACTATCCTGGTAATAAGGCAGGTGCCCGCTGGTGAGATAAAGATCTTCCTTGGCAATATGTGGCGTCACTACCCTCTTGTAGCCGGCCCGCTCCTCCGTCTCTTTCGCCAGTCTTTCCAGCTCCTCGATCACGACCGCCCCATTGGGCATCCAGAGCGGCAGTCCGGGTCCGACCATCTCATCATAGGTAAAAATGCCTAATTCCTTACCCAGCTTGCGGTGGTCCCTTTTCCGCGCCTCTTCCTGCAGGGCTTCGTATTCGTCCAGCTCCTTTTTGGCAGGAAAGGTCACCCCATATATTCGGGTGAGCTGTTTGTTCTTTTCATCCCCTTTCCAATAGGCGCCGGCAATATTGGTCAGCTTGATGGCCTTGATAAAGCCGGTATGCGGGATATGAGGCCCGCGGCAGAGATCCGTGAACTGCCCCTGGGTATAAAAAGTTATTTCTCCATCCCTCAGGTTCTGTAACAGATCAAGCTTGTACTCATCTCCCTTGTTGGTGAAATAGCTTACCGCCTCGGCCTTGCTGATATCCTTGCGCTGAAAAGCCGAATTCTGTTTGGACAGCTCCGCCATTTTTATCTCCAGCTTGCGAAGGTCCTCATCGGATACCTGTCTTCCACCCAGGTCCATGTCGTAATAAAAACCGGGAGGATTTTCCGTGGCAGGGCCTACCCAGAATTTTACACCGGGATAAAGTGATTCGATCGCCTCCGCCATCAAATGCGCGGAAGAATGCCAAAAAGTTGATTTACCTTCATTGTCATCCCAGGTGAGTAATTTCAATGTTGCGTCTGTAGGTATAGGGCGGGTCGCGTCCCATACCTGTCCGTTCACACTAGCTGCTAAAACCTTTCTTGCCAATCCTTCACTGATGGATTTTGCTATGTCCAGCGCAGTGCTCCCGTAGGGATATTCACGCACGGCGCCGTCGGGAAAAGTGATCTTGATCATAAGGGTGCAAACCTACATTAAAATGCCCAATTATCAATAGACATATGAGGCACCATGTACTCCCTCCCAGTGCTGTTACGCAGCATGTTAGGTTCTCTCCGTCCATTGAATCCCGGTTATGCCGGGATCATCGAGGCCATTGAAAAAACATATATGATACGAGATAAAAAACATTGATCGTCAGGAGAAATATTAACAAACTCTTGCAACAAATGGTTCGCCTTTATTGACAGGCGGAAAAGCTGGACCGAATTATTTACCTACCTTGCTAAAGTGAAACAACCGGATATGCGGTGTATTTTTATTCTCTTTTTGATAATTACGGGGGGCTTTATCCATGCGCAGGACCTTACCGGTGTCTGGCAGGGGCATTTTCGTGCCAATAACATGAATACCCGAAATTCGTTCTTCGACGACCGTTATAAGTTCGAAGTGCAGATCGCGCAGCATGATAAAAATCTGGAAGCCATAACCTATTCCTATCTTTCCACGCTCTTTTATGGGAAAGCCGCCGCTACAGGGGCCGTCAACCCCAAGACCAATAAGGTCATCGTCCAGGAAATAAAGCTGCTGGAAGTGCGTAATCAGTCTGGAGATGTCTGTATCATGACCTGCTTTCTCCAGTATTCCCAATCCGGCGGTGAAGAATTTTTAGAAGGCACGTATGTCAGTATGAATACCCGGGATTCCACCAATTGCGGCAGAGGCTCAGTATTCCTCCGGAAAGTGCCACAGTCCGACTTTTACAAAGAGCCATTCCTTGTAAAAAGGGAAAAAGAGCTGGACATGGCCAGGCATAGGAATCCACCCGAGTCCACCGAAGTAGTAAAGATCAAACCCGGGGATACACCGGTGAGACATACTACGGAGCCTTCCAGGACCCCTTCTACCGCGCACAAGAGCACGCCCAGGCCAACAAACAGGACCACGGCCGGTGGTGCCAGGCCGCGCTCCAAACCTGCGGGTTCTCCCAAGCCCGTTGTAAAGCCAAAAGAGCCCGAGACCGCGCCGCTGGCAAAGGTCAGCGTTCCTCAGACAACCAGACCTGCTACAGAGCCGGACCTCCCCAGCATCGGAAAACATTTCTCCGTCATCACTCCCAAGGTACTGCAGTCCCGCAGCACGGTGCTGGCAAAGGCCATCACGGTGAATACAAGGGAGGTCGTGCTGAATATCTATGATGACGGAGCCATCGACCACGATACGGTATCCGTATACCTTGATAAAAAGCTGATCATCTCCCACGCCATGCTGACGGACCGCCCCCTGGTAGTCACCCTGCATCTGGATGAGTCCGACGATTATCATGAGCTGGTAATGGTAGCGGAAAATGAAGGAGAGATACCCCCCAATACTTCGCTTATGATCGTCAAGGCAGGAGATAAGGAATACGATGTTCGCATTACCTCCACCGAGCAAAAAAACGCCCTGGTGACCTTCAGATACCAGAAGTAACTATTTCATGCGCCGGATATACCTGATACTATACTGCTTACTTACCTCCTGCTCTGTGTTCCCGGAGGACATCTCAGGCATCTGGAAGGGTACGCTTACACAAGGTCCTGGCGGCTGTTATCCTCATTATTTCCTGGAACTGCAGATCACCATTTCGAATGACCGGATCACGGGCAAGGCCTATGACTACTATGACAAGGAGCATTTTGTAAAAATGAGCTTTACGGGGCGCTATAACGCACAGACACACCGGCTGGTCCTCATCGAAGAAAGCATTTTGCAACAGGACATCCCCCCGGAATGTTCCCCCTGTATAAAGACCTATGATCTCAATTATGGCAGGGAAGGCGACGAAGAAGTGCTAAAAGGAGACTGGAAAGGCATTATGCAGGACAAACGGCTTGCCTGTCCTCCCGGAAAAATATTCCTGAAAAAGGCCGCCGTCTCGGATTTTCCGGCGGATATTGGACAGAACGATACGCTGGCAGCACTTCAAAAGCAGCTTTACCTGCAGCCAAGAACGACGGAAGTGGTAAAGACTATTACCGTCAGCACTTCGCAGATCAAGGTCGAGTTGTACGATAATGGAGAGATCGACCACGATACGGTCACCGTACTTATCAATGGGAAGCTGCTCCTATACCGGAAAATGCTTACGGACAGACCATTGACATTGGAATTCTCCGCATTGCCGGGGATGGAATATGAGCTGGTAATGTATGCGGATAACTTGGGCGATATCCCTCCCAACACGGCCCTGATGATGGTGACAGCCGGCAGCCGGAAGATAGAAGCGTTCCTTTCTTCCAGCGAGCAGAAGAGCGCGGCCGTGCGCTTTATCTATAAACCCGATTGAGCTGCGCTGTCTTTGGGCAGCTTGTTTTTCGTAAAATAATCCACGGAATCGACGATCTCGCCGCAGCCAAGCATCTTTGCTTTATAGGTTGGGTGCTTGTTCCCCAGATAAGGGTTGATGATCTTCGGGGTGTTCGAGAGCCAGAACCCTTCGATGGAGTCGCTGAATGCCATCGGACAGCGATCGTGGTAAATGATCCCGACATCATAGCGTACGGTACGTACGAGCGTATACAGATCGTCAGTCAGCGTATTAAAGCCTTTTCTCTTTTGTTCGATATTCCCCTGCCCTACGATCCCTTTGGCATCGCCGCCAACACTGGCGGCAAAACTCTTTGCCGTACTGATGACATCGGAGTCGCCCCTGATCTGGGAAATGGGCAGGCTGTCCGCCTTGAGAGCCAGGGCATAGGCTGCCTGATCGACCTTGATGGTGTCCCAATCCACCAGGGCATCCCTCAGGGCATAGTAATCATCCATCAATCCCCCGAAAGCCTTGTTAAAAGCGGCGGTATTTTTACTGATCTTCAGCGCCATGTCAGGGTTTCCCGGCCCGGACGCCTCTTTTTTGGAGAACCAGTTCAATTTCCAGCCTACCAGACCTGCCAATACAAGGACAACGATCAACAAAACCAATTTTCTATTCACTGTGTTAATTTTTTCGGGTAGCCAAAGATATAAATTTGTAAAAGATGGGCTGTACAAATTTAACCCATCTTTTACAAAAAGCTAATTATGGGCCTTCGGCCAAGATGCCTGTGGCATCTTTTGGAAATCTCTAAGTCCAAAACGGGCAGGGGCATGGGGTTACAGTCCGTAATCAGTACATTTGCACCCATGTTAGCAGGATTACAGAACGTAACTTTTGAATTCGGAGCCAGGACCATCGTACGCAACGCCACCTGGCATATCCAACCCAACGAACGCATCGGCCTCATCGGCTACAATGGCACAGGAAAATCGACCTTGCTAAAGCTGTTTGCCGGCGACTATACCCCTTCCGAAGGCACGGTGGAGAGAAGCCGTAGCACAACCATTGGCTATCTGCACCAGGACCTCCTCAGCTTCGATACGAATGGATCGATACTGGAAGTGGCCATGACGGCTTTCGAGCGGGTGCTGCAGCTGGAAAAAGAGATCGATGAGCTGGGCAAGCGCCTGGAACAAAACACGGAAGATGAAGCGCTTCTCCACCAATATTCCGATGCCCTCCATGAGATGGATACGCTGGACGGGTACAGCATTCACCACCGGACGGAAGAGATCCTGCAGGGTCTGGGTTTTTCCAATAGCGATCTGCAGCGGCCTTTCCGGGAATTCAGCGGTGGCTGGCGGATGCGTGTGCTACTCGCCAAGATGATCCTGCAACGACCGGATCTGCTCCTATTGGACGAACCTACCAACCATATGGACCTTCCCTCCATCGAATGGCTGGAAAAATATCTCCAGCATTATCCGGGGGCGGTCGTCATCGTCAGCCACGACAAATATTTCCTGGATAGAATGGTGACCAAGATCGTGGAGCTGTACCAGAAGGAGCTGCATGTCTACAATGGCAATTACTCGTATTATGAGACAGAGAAGGCCATGCGGGTAGAGTTGCAGCAGCGGGCTTTTGAGAATCAGCAGGACTATATCCGTCAGCAGGAACGGTTTATCGAACGCTTTCGCGCCAAGGCCACCAAGGCGGCAGCTGCGCAGAGCGCCATGAAAAGGCTGGAAAAGGTCGAGCGTATCGAAAACGTGGAGATCGAGCGGCCCAATATCAAGATCAATTTCCGGGTGGACAAGACCCCCGGAAGAGTGCTGGCGACCCTGAAGCACGCCACCAAAAAATTCGGCAGCCTCACGATCGTGGAAGATGCGTCGGTAGAGATCGACAGGGGCGATAAGATCGCGCTCATCGGCGCCAACGGTAAAGGAAAGTCGACTTTGTTACGTATCATTGCCGGTACGGAGCCTTTTCAGGGACAGCGGGTCTGGGGCCATAACGTGGACGAAAGCTTTTATGCCCAGCACCAGCTGGAGTCCCTGGACGTCAACAATACCTTGCTGGAAGAGATGCAGCTTTGCGGCAGCCAGAAGACGGACCTGGAGCTACGGGTGTTGCTGGGTTGCTTCCTTTTCAGCGGCGACGACGTGGATAAAAAGATCAAAGTGCTCAGCGGTGGTGAAAAGGCCCGGGTAGCGCTGGCCAAGACCATCGTCAGCAAAGCCAACTTCCTCCTTTTGGACGAACCTACCAACCACCTGGACCTGCATTCCTGCGAGCTGCTGATCGACGCATTGAACAAATACGAGGGCAGCTTCCTGCTCGTAAGCCACGACCGTTATTTTATTTCCAGGACGGCCAATAAGATCTGGGAGATCGACGAAAACCGTCAGATCAGGGAATTCAAGGGCGGCTATGAAGAATATGTCGAATGGAAGGAACGAATGGCTGCGAGGGCAGCGGCTCCGGCGACTCCGCCACCCGCTCCTGTTCAGACGCCTGTAAAGGCGACGCCTCCTCCAGCTCCCATCAACAAAGAGCAGAAGAAAGAGCTGCAAAAGCAGCAGCGTATCTTTCAGCAGCTGGAGGAAAAGATCGCTTTGCTACAACGTCAAAAGACCCAGCTGGAAGCATCCCTGGCCGACCCGGCTACGTATTCTGATAAGACCAGGTTTGTACAGGCCGAGGCGGATTATAAAAAAGCCGGTGATGAACTGAGCAAGGCTCTCCGGGAGTATGAACAGGTCTTCGAAAAGATCATGGAGCTGGAAAAAAACCAGTGACCGGCGCTGATATGAATAGCCCATCGAGATACCTTGTTGCCTTATTGTCCCTGCAGCTGTCGATCGGCTGCGTATATGCCCAACAGGCAGGACAACGTCCCAGGATAGGGCTGACCCTTAGCGGGGGCGGCGCAAAAGGACTTGCACATATCGGTATCCTGAAGGCCATCGACTCTGCCGGGCTAAAGATCGACTATATCACGGGCACCAGCATGGGCAGCATCATCGGCGCCCTTTATGCCATCGGCTATTCCGCGGACAGCATCGAAAAGATCACCCGGCGCATAGACTGGGACCTGCTGCTGTCCAATCAATCCACCATGCGCAGCATGATCATGGAGGAAAAGGACGAATACGGCAAATACATTGTCGAGCTGCCCTGGGTAAACCACTGGTTCCGGATAGCCACCGGCGTTATCGAAGGGCAGGAGCTTTGGCTAAAGTTTTCCGAGCTGTTTCGCCCCGTCTACAATGTCAAGGACTTTCATAAATTCTCCATACCCTTCGAGTGCATCGCTACGGACCTGTCCACGGGTGAGCCGCTGGTGCTGGACAGCGGGGACATCGTTTCGGCCATTCGCAGCAGCATGGCCATACCCTCTCTTTTTACGGCGGTGGAATACAACGGCAGGAAACTGGTAGACGGCGGCGTCGTACGCAATTTTCCCGTACAGGATGTGCGGAATATGGGGGCCGACCTGGTCATCGGAAGTAATGTATCGGGCGCGCTGCGTACCTCCGACCAGGTGACAAACGCCCTACAGGTATTGTTACAGGTGGCCTTCTTTCGCGAGGCGGAGGATACCCGTAAGCAGATACCACTATGTAATATTTATATTCACCAGCCCCTGGAGAAATTCGGCATGGGTAGCTTTGGCGAAGCCGACCAGATACTGGAGGCAGGGCTGAAGAAAGGCCGTGAACTGTATCCCGTCTTCAAGCACCTGGCCGACAGCCTGAATGCCCTTTATGGTCCGCAGGAGACAGTCAATAACAGGCTACCGTTGGAAACACCCATAAAGATCTCTTCTTTTGAAGTAAAGGGATTGAAAAGGACGACGGAGCCCTTCTTTATACAGGCAATGGGACTCGAGGTGGGTCGGTATTATACCACCACCAACCTATCCAGGATGGTACGCCGTGCTTTTGGCACCCGTTACTATAACCATATCACCTATTCGCTGGAATCCCGTGGCGGAGACAGCAACCGGGTGATCTTTGAAGTGGAGGAGAACCCTTTCACGTTTGCCAAGCTGGGACTCAACTATAATCAGTTCAGCGGCATCAGCGCCATCATCAACCTCACCAGCCATGACTTCTTTACCCCTACTTCCCGGAGCCTCGTAACCCTCAACATCGGACAAAATTTTCGTATGCGGGCGGAACATCTGCAATACTTCAGCCGCGGAGGAAAGCTGGCCTTTTCGCTGGGCACGCAGTTCGACCAGTTCCGTATCACCAGCTATAATGGCGCCTACAAGGAAGAAGGCCTTTATGACCAGAATTATTTCAAGCTGGATGGCAAATTCAGCTATTTCACCAGCCGGGGCCTGATGCTTGGCGCCGGCAGCCGGTTTGAATGGATCCATTATGACCCATCCATCACCTCCAGCCTGGAGTTCAAAGGACGTAACAACTTTATGACGAGCTATTTCTTTATCCGTCATAATACCCTGGACAGACCCATTTATCCGCGAAAAGGGACCAAGATCGACGCGGAGGTGGATTATGTCTTCGAGCAGAATCCTCATGCCCGGTACTTTGCCTCCGACACTACCCGGAGCGATACCAGTTTCTCAGACAAACCCTATGAACGGGTCCTTTTCAACCTGGACAGGTATACGCCGCTGGCCAAACGGTATACATTGCTGACCCATGCACAGGTAGGGATCAATTTCAACTATATCCACAACATCATGAACGAGTTCTCCATCGGGGGACTTACCAGCAATTTCCATAACCAGGTGACTTTTTCCGGACTTCGTGAAGGCACTTTTTATTCTTCCAGTGTGGCCGCGCTGCTGGTGGGGCTGCGTTACCATCTGTTCAGCAATACCTTTATCACCGGCAAGGCCAATGTTCTCTTTTCCAATTTCATTACAGATAACAAGACCTTCTTCCATACGCCGGACTTCCTTTCCGGCTATTCGCTCACATTTACGTATAATTTCGCGCTGGGACCGCTGGAGCTAAGTGCCATGTACAGCGACCAGTCCAAAAGAGTATTGGGGTATGTGAATATCGGGATACCTTTTTAGGGGGACCTTATTCCCTGGCTTTTATGAAATCACTGACTATGTAGCTGATGAGCTTGCCGGTCATGGGGTCCTGCCGTCCGTCGTCCATTATGGCGGCGCCTTCACAGATATGCAGGTAGGCGATCCTGGAATCACTGGCCGCCAGCGTAACATACTGCCGGGCATGCATAGGTGTAATCCCTGTGGGGGTCATACCTGCACTGAGCGCGCCTTCGATGCAGTCCAGGTCCAGCTCCAGCCCGATATAGGTGTCCTCCGTAAAGGAAGTGGCGTGCGCCACGGCCTGTATAAAGGTCCTTTTCTCCAGGAGAAAGATATCCTCATAGGTGATGAGATCGACAAAGGGATTATTGACGATGTCCAACCATACATTCTGCTGCAGGTAGTTCTCGTGTACGCCGACGACACAGTATTTCTGCAGATAGCCGTCCTCTTCCGCGTACCGGAACCCATTCCCGCTGTGCCGGCCTTCGGCAGGACGGAAGTCCGTATGAGCGTCGAGGTTAACACAGTTGATCTGCGCCAGGGATATGAGTCCGGCCTTGTGAAGGCCTTTGGAAGAGCCTTTGATCAGAGGATAGGAGTTGTTGTGTCCGCCGCCTATGACGATGGGTATCTTGCCAAAGGTAGTGATCATCCTTACCAGGTCTTCCACGGCCTCGTCGATGGTATGCACTGCATGACGGTATGCTTCCTGCTTCTCATCCTGTCCATGAGCATTGGTCTCGATCAGCCGTTGCATCTCGTTGAAATCAAAATGTCCCAGCACCAGGATATTGTCTCCCTGGAGAAAGTCATTGCTCTGGATATTGAGGAAGCAGTCCAAAAAAGGCTGCCACGCGGTGGAAGCGCCTCCCTGGCTGCCATTGGCCCTGGCGCCGATGTCTTCGGGCACACCAACCAGAACATACTCAGCGGGCGTCTTTTCCAGAGCCGCAGCTACCGCCCCGGGGTCGGAGACTGCCAACACCCGCTCGCCCAGCTTGGTTTCAAACTTTCGGATACGGGTCCGGGAAAGGATGTCCTGCTTGCTGTAGACGTTGAGGTATTGCATAAATATGATTTTTAGGATGATATCTTTTCGCTGACGATCTTCAATATGGCTGCCTCGGCGGCGATGGCCCTGCTTTCCAGCTCTTTCCCACGGGCAAGCACCTTTTCCACCCAGGCTTTGTCCTCATAGCCGGAGGCATTGATCCGGACATTCAGCCAGGCGCCGAGCACAGCGCTTCGGGCACAAAGCGCTCCCACGCCGGCATCGGACACAGAATTCGGATTGCCTGTCGTTGCCATGGCATGGATAGTTTCCATGCTCGCATAAGCCACTTCCATCACACGCAGCGGGATTTCAATAGCAATCTTTGTAGCCTCCTGAATAGCTCTCGTACGGGTCGCTTTTTCCTCCGGCGTGGCCTTGGGCAGGCTAAAGGCAGCCATGATCCCGTTGAAGGCGCGGGTATCCGCATCCACGAGGTCGATCAGCTCCTTTTTATATTGCTGCCCTTTTTCCGCCCAGGCGCTGAATTCCGCCCATCGCTGATCCCATCCCTTCTTATGAGACGAAAGGTTGGCGACCATCGCAGCAAGAGAAGCTCCGAGCGCCCCAACATAGGCCGAAATAGAGCCGCCCCCCGGAGCAGGGCTTTCACTGGCTGTCTCGTCGGCAAAGTCGGTAAGACTTTTATCCACCAGCGTATGTTCGGAAGCGTTAGCCAGCAGGTACTCGATGATGCGTTCTTCCGGCCGGAATGGCCCCAACTCGTTAAGTCCCATCGAAAGAATGGCAATCCGGATCAGCTCTTTTTCGGACACGCCGGCAGAACGCTGTTGCTTTCCCAGGAAGTACTTACCCGCGTCCAGCATGGCCTGTAAAGGGATCAGCCCTACCAGCTCGCTGCCGGTGACCCGGAGGCCTCTTTCCGTGGCCGACCTGCATACTTCATCGAAAGCTATATGCACCGGCGTCACCCGGATATTGGTCAGGTTCATGGATATCTGGGCAATGCCATATTCTTCTATATACCAGCCGATGGCTTTTACGGCTTTGAGACGGCCAGGCACGCTGACGGGCTTGCCATCCGGACCGGTCACGGGCTTTCCGTTGATGGGATCACCCTCCCTAAGGACACGCCCGGCTTCCCGGACGTCGAAAGCAACGGAATTGGCACGACGGGTTGAGGTGGTATTGAGGTTTACATTATAGGCGACCAGGAAGTCCCTGGCCCCGATGACGGTGGCGCCCCGGCGGGCATCAAATACCGCGGGTCCGCAGTCAGGCGCCCATTCGGGTAGCTGTATCTTTTTAAAGAATCCTTCGTACTCGCCGGCGCGGATGACGGAGAGATTGCAACGTTGCTTGTTGGGTTGCGCCTCTTCATATAAATAGACGGGGATCTGCAGTTCGTCCCCTACCCTTTTGGCCAGCTTCTGCGCCCATACCGCTGTCTCTTCCATGCTGATACCGGCGATGGGTATCAGAGGACATACATCGGTGGCGCCCATGCGGGGATGTTCGCCTTTATGACGGCTCATGTCGATGAGCTCTCCCGCCTTTTTGATAGCCCTAAAGGCAGCTTCGACAACGGCTGCGGGATGGCCGACAAAGGTAACGACGGTGCGGTTGGTGGCTTTCCCGGGGTCCGTATTCAACAGACGTACTCCTTCCACCGCTTCGATCTCGCCGGTGATCTGCCGGATGATGTTCAGATCCTGCCCTTCGCTAAAATTGGGAACACACTCGATGATTTGTTGCATGGGGCAATTTAAGGAAACTACCGCATTTTGTCAGTCATTGTCCGCCAGCCTCCTTCTCGGACGGATAAAGTCCAGGGGGTGGCTGATAAAATAGCGCCCCAGGATCCCCAAAAATTCGGGATAATCCCGCAGACGTACACCCCGGCTCTTTGCGGCAACGATAAATGCCAGAGCGAAGCTGACGAGAAAATTCAGGAACCCGATGCCAAATACTCCAACGATCACGGTGATCAGGTAGCCCGGGGCGACATGGCTAAAGCCAAGGCCATATACGGCCAATGCGGTATTGCCCGCAGAAATAGTAATATGGCGTATGTCGAAATGGATACCAAATATCTCGCTTACAAATCCGGCCATACCCAGGAAAAAGCCCAGGGCAATGTTACCCATTAGCGCACCGGCATGCTTTTCCACATAGACGGACAGCTTTTTCAATCTTTCGCTCTTCATGGATACCCGCAGGATAGGATGTCTCTGCAATCGCTCGGCGATACGTCCATATTGGATCTTGTTCTGTACATAGCCGGCAATGATGCCGCTGATAAAAAGGAAAACGCCTGTGTTGCAGGCATAAAGAAGGGAAAGACTTTGCCAGGGATGCTGGTCTTTTAACATATGCATGGCAATGTCCCCGGACGCCAGGGGAGCGCCGGATAGCTTGTCATAAAGCCATGCTATGAAAAAGACGCCCGGGAATACGATGACCAGATTGCCTATAAAAGAGGCGATCTGACTGCGGGATACTTTGGCCACGGTGACGGCCAGATTGTACAGGTTGGGTTGCCGGGTATTGCGCCGGGTGTCCAGGCTGCCGGCGACTGCGCTGGCGGTAAAGGCAGGCTGTTTGGTGGCAAGGGTGGTATGCGTCTCCTCGATAAGCACGAACCCAAGGCTATAGTTGATACTGTAAGCAAAGCCATGCCAGAAAATGGCCATCGGCATTTTTATCAGTAGGTTCTTGACCAGCACCACCAGAGATATCCATGCGCCGCCGCCCATGGCGCTGTACAGCATGGCCCTGTATTCCGCCCAGGTGGAAGTGATGTATTTGCTGCCTTTTTCGCCCTTGTGCTCCGCTATCTGGTAAGCCAGGTAGCCCATGGTCTGCGACATGAATTCCAGGATACTGTTCTTCCTGTTCTCGTTACGGACCAGCATGCGAAAGAAATCCACGAACTTCCCCGTATCAAAGGTGTGATTTCTGTCCAGCAGATCGGTGAGAATGGAAATACGCTCCAGCCGATTGGCCAGCAGGATCAATATATAGGTCTGATGAAGGCTGGCGCCCCGTTGTGTATGATTGTCCCGTATGTATTCGAGGATCTCCCGACACTGAACAAGAGCCCGCCCTATCTTTTCGGCAGTGACCCTTGGACTCAGCTCCAGGTCATGTATATGATAATTTTGCTGTACAAAGGGGTTGTTCTCTTTGTACTCCGTAGGCATATAATCCAGCACTTCTCTTTCCAATCCCAGCTGCGCCACCTGAAAGCTCAGCGTCTTCAGTGAATATAGCAGCTGAGAAAGGATCCTTTTGTCGTCCACATGCAGGGAGAGCCCGACGCTCTCGAAGAAAAGTATCCAGTCCTCCCTTGAGATATCCTCCACCCATTTATAATCGTCATTGTGAAAGAACACCCGGTTGAGCACATAGAGGAAATCATTTTCATTCCGCAGCGGTGGCAGCAGCTTGTGTCTCAGTCTGCCAAAGAACTCCTGCCAGAAGCCTCGTGCTATGGGGATTCCGCTCTCCGTCAGGGCGGAGGAAAGGTCGGTGCGTATCAGCTGGGAAAGAACGGCGTGCTGCAGATTGCCCAGCAACACAGGGCTCTGGTGCAGGGCGGTGGTGACACGTTGGATATTCTTTTTTCCCGGCAGTCTGTCCGGTGAGGAAGAAGGGCGGATCGAGGAAAAGAAGGACACGAGGAAGTCGAGTCCCTGCTCGCTATCCGTGATAGTAAGTATGGTAGTCCTTTGCGATACGGCCTGAATAAAATCTATTCTTTCCTTTTTCTTGCGTCCAAACATGATCTTTGTTTTAAGGCATCGGCTGTATCGTCAAACAAGCTCTCCCCCGATGAAAACCCGGTCGACGAGGTTGGAGCCAAAAGCATAAGGCAAATAGGCCAGCGACGGAATGGGTCTGGTAAGTATAAGATCGGCCCTTTTCCCGGGCGCAAGGCTGCCGGTCACGGCGCCCAGCTCCATAGCATGCGCCCCGTTGATCGTCGCGGCGTTGATCGCCTCTTCCGGCAGCATTTGCATCTGGATACAGCTCATGGCTACTACCAGGTTCATATTGCCGCTGGGGGAAGAGCCCGGGTTGAGGTCGGAGGCCAGGGCGATGGCGCAGCCGGCGTCTATAAGCCGGCGGGCAGGCTGGAAAGGCATCCGGAGAAAGAAGGCGGCCGTGGGCAATAAGGTCCCGATGGTGTCGGAATCCTTCAGGGCGGCAATGGATGCATCGTCCATCATTTCCAGGTGGTCGACGGACAAAGCGCCCAGCTTCACGCCTGTCTGTACGCCTCCGGAAAGGTTCAGCTGATTGGCATGGATCTTTGGTCTCAGCCCATACTCCATCCCTGCCCTGCAAATGACCTTTGTCTCCGCCGGATCGAAGAACCCTTTCTCGCAAAACACATCGATGTAATCCGCCAGCTGCTCACGGGCTATTACAGGCAGCATTTCATGTATGATGCGATCTATATAGCCCTGGTGATCGTCCCTGTATTCGGGAGGATAGGTATGCGCTCCCAAAAAACTGGCTTTTATCGAGAGACGGGACCGCTGTTTCAGCTTTTTTATGACGCGCAGCATCTTCAGTTCCCCTTCTACCGTCAATCCATAACCGCTCTTTATTTCTATGGATGCGGTCCCCAGCCGGCTGAGCTCCTGCAATCTTTTCCAGGCCTGATCGAACAGCACCTCTTCGGGTGTTTCGCGCAGAACACGGGCAGAGTTAAGTATACCCCCGCCCCTGGCGTTGATCTCTGCATAGCTGAGACCGCGTATCTTATCCACAAACTCCGTTTCACGGGAGCCTGCATATACCAGGTGTGTATGGCTGTCGCACCAGGCAGGAAGAAGCCAGCAGCCGGACGCGTCGATGGCCGGATGGGTCGTCAGGCCGGGTGGAAGATCCTGCATGGCGCCCAGCGCTGCAATGTGTTTGTCCTCTATGAGCAGCCATCCATCCTCTATACAGGGCAATTCGGCCAGTTCAGCGCCGCGTAAGGGGCCCTGTTGCGTGTGAACGCCGGCCAGCTTACCATTTATGATCAATTGGGAAGACATGACTCAAGATAGAGAATTTTTTGCGTGGGAAAAGTGCATTCTGGAATTTGCCCCTTTTCCAGCAAAGGGCTAATGTCTGACCTTCGGTCGAACCGCTTCCTGCGGTTCTTGGTTCCTGGTCCGGCAGGCTTACAAAAAATCAGCCTTGTCCAGCTTACGGGATATCCTGCAGGCCGCATTGATGAGTCCTACATGGCTGTATGTCTGGGGAAAGTTGCCCCACTGTGATCCATCGATAGTGACGTCCTCGCTGAATATACCCAGGTGATTGCTGAATTGCAGCAGCTGATCCAGATTGC
>DASZWE010000535.1:0-5260 GCA_035546735.1 Puia sp. | reverse complement strand
AAGCCTGGCTTACTGGATACGTTACAGGATATGGGAAGAAATGGCTATGGCAGCTGGGGCATCAATCCCGGCGGCGTTATGGATCGTTATGCCGCGCAGGTAGCTAATCTGCTGGTGGGTAATTGCAAGGATGAAGCCGTTATGGAAATTCATTTCCCCGGTCCGCAGATACTTTTTGAGCAGAACACGCTGATCGCTATTACGGGCGCGAATTTTTGCGCGACTTTGAATGATGAGCTGATCCCCCGTTGGCAGCCCGTGGTCGTGCGTAAGAATACCGTATTGCAGTTCTCTTCCCTGGTGGAAGGCGCCCGTTGTTATATCGGGGTGCATGGGGGGTATTGCTGTGACAAATGGTTGAACAGCTACAGTACGAACCTGAAGGCGGGTGTGGGAGGCTGGCATGGCCAGGCGTTGAAGAAAGGCGATGAGCTGCCTTTTAAAGAGAATACCATCTACTTTGCCGGATTGTTGAAGGAGGACAGCAACTTTGAGGTGCTGCCCTGGCGGGTGAATACGGAAAAGGTATACCGGTGGCCGCATGAGATAGGTTTTATCCCGGGGAATGAATGGGATCAGCTATCCGCCGCATCGAAGGAATCCTTTACACAAAATAACTTTCTCATACATCCTTCTTCCGACAGGATGGGGTATCAGCTTAGCGGCATCTCTTTGATCATGGACCGGCCTGTGGAGCTGGTATCTTCCGCCGTCAGCTTTGGGACGGTGCAGCTGTTGCCGAATGGGCAGATGGTCGTGCTCATGGCGGACCACCAGACCACGGGAGGATATCCCAGGATCGCGCATGTGATATCCGCGCACTTGCCCAAGCTGGCCCAGCTGCGACCCTGCGATACGATCCAATTCAAGCGGATGGATATATCATCGGCCGAAATTCTCCTGGCAGCCCAACAGAAGGAGCTGCATATCCTGCAGCGGGCCTGTATGGATCATTTAAATGAGCTGGTATGCTGATCGATCTGAATTGCGACATGGGCGAGGGTATGGATACGGACGAGGCAATTTTCCCCTACATAAGTTCGGCTAATATTTCCTGCGGCTATCATGCCGGCGATGCGGACACGATGCGGAGGACCGTAGAGCTGGCATTGCGTCATCATGTAGCCATCGGGGCGCATCCTTCTTATCCCGACAGGGCTAATTTCGGAAGGGTGGATATGTTGGGAAAAGGAGTGGAGCAGGAGGAGATCGGCGGTCTTATTGTCGATCAGCTCATCCTGCTGCAAGCCATCTGTGATGAGTTCGGGACCCGTTTGCATCATGTGAAACCGCATGGGGCCTTATACAATCGCGCAGCCAGGGATGCGGCCGTCAGCGCACTGATCTGCCGGGCCATACGTGAATTCGACGCTTCCTTACAATTATATGGGCTCAGCGGCAGCGCGATGAAAGCTGCTGCCGAACAGCACGGACTGGTCTTTATCAATGAAGTATTTGCCGATAGGACCTATCAGCCCGATGGGAGCCTGACTCCGCGGACTTCTCCGGACGCGCTTATCGAGGATCCGGCACGATGTATCGCGCAGGTGGAAAAAATGGTGCGCGAGGGGCGTGTAGCAGTTATAGGTGGGAATGAGATTGCCATCTGCGCAGAGACGATCTGTCTCCACGGAGATGGAGGACATGCCGTGGAGTTTGCGAAAATGATCCACACGTTTATTACCTGATCTGCCTTTTAGCATTTCCTTTGCAATTTCTCCCGCAAATTCCCGTTCTTTGCCTTGTTCCCACTTCACACGACTAGTTGAACCCGGCGGCGGCAAGCCGCATGGGTGTGCATTACCTGACCTACAATCAAACCATGTATGGCGACAAAGGGCAATGAGCAGGTCGGCAATGGGGTGTATCGCAACCACCAGCGCCTGACCTATGACGCTTTAAGCGGAACGGGAGAAAAGAAACAGCGGGAAACGCATTTTCTCTGGTGGTGTGCAGGCGCTTATCAAGAGCTGCTGAAGGACTGTCCTTCGGAGCACAGCAAATATGCGGGACTCGGGGGCGTGGTCCTGGCGACATTCGTGCTGGCGTCCCTGTCCGCGGGCTATGCCATTTACAGCGTATTCAATGATCCCCTATGGGCTGTGTTCTTTGCCCTGATCTGGGGCGCGATCATTTTCAATTTCGACAGGTTCCTGGTCGCCACCATGCGTAAATACGGGGTATCCCGCCGGAAGCAGCTGTGGATGGCGACGCCACGTATTGCGCTGGCCCTGCTCATCGGGGTAACGATCGCCCGGCCCCTGGAGCTGAAGATATTCGAGAAGGAAATAGATGTGC
Source organism: Puia sp. (assembly GCA_035546735.1). GTDB lineage: Bacteria > Bacteroidota > Bacteroidia > Chitinophagales > Chitinophagaceae > Puia. The sequence goes on along the minus strand of DASZWE010000535.1, from coordinate 2,962 downwards.
AGGTGACGGAGAACAGGCATAAGAAGATATTAATGAACGACAGTCTGCTGCAGGCGGAAAGCCGGAACGCGCTCGTTGCCGCGCAGCAGGAACGGGACAGGCTGACGGCCCGGAAAGCATCCCTGGAGGACACGCTCTCCCGGCTGCAGCGGGCCTATGTCCAGGAGGCGGACGGCACAGGAGGGTCCCGGCAAAGAGGTATTGACAAGCTGACAAGGTTGAAACAGGAGGCGTACCTGTCGGCATTGCATCAAACAACCCCCGAGCTGCATCAGCTGGAGGACGCGATCCATTACCAGGACAGCCTTATTGCCGGGGTCAATGCCACGAGGGATGTCAAGAACAGGGGATACGAGGCGCAGGTGACGGCCGATGTGGGATTTCTGGAAAAAAACAAGGCGTTGTCCGACCTGTCGGGGAAGGAGGGAAGCGTATTCTGGGCCAACCTGCTTATCTCCCTGCTGATCATCCTGATCGAGACAGGGCCTATCCTTTCCAAGCTCATCATGGGTACGGGTCCTTATGACCTGGCGCTGGCCAGAAAGGAGCTGATACAAATGGCGGGTGAGGAGGATCGGATGCGAAGAGAGATGGAGCAGATAATGGAGCGGCCGGAGCGGTCGCCCGCCGGGGCGGAGACAGCGGTATGATCATGCATCCGGTGATGCCGGGATGATCATGGACCGAACGGCATCGGTATCTATTCCCGGCTGGCTTCTGTATTGATATAATTTTCGGCCAGGGCGGTCAGCAGCTCGTCGGCCTCTTTTTCTTCCATGAGCGTCATTTCCAGTATATCCAGGACATCATCATACTCCAGGGTGCGGGCCAGCTGGGCCAGGCTGCCATAGGAAGATATTTCATAGTGTTCCAGCTTTTGCGCCGCCACGATCAGCCCCGCGTCACGGGTGGCCGATCCCTTTTCCGTCGTCCCGATCACCGTCTCCGCCTCCCGGCCGATGCCCAGCAGGGCTTCCGACTGCCTGGCTTCCGGGGATATTCCCAGCATAGTAAAGATCTCTTCCAGCCGGCTGATATGTTCCCGGGTGGTATAGAGATGATTGGCCAGCATGTTCTGCAGCCGGAGGGAAGAGGCGGCTTTCTTCAGCAAAGGGAGGACGACTGTCTGGTGCTTTTCCGCCCCATATATTTCTCTCAGCCCGTCCAAAAAAAACTTTTCCATATAGCATATTTAAAAGGGTGAGACCCACGACAATAACAATATCAGAACTATGCCATAATCCACCAGACAAGCGGATGGCCTGAATTTTTATCTGGCAATAATAAAATTAAACATATGGAAAATTTAAGGACCAGGTCTATCAAAATACAACGGGATGGCGTTCCCGAAGAGTACCAGCTAAAGGAAAAAGATCATGGAGACCTGATAGTCTATGATATTTCCAAAAAAGGAAACTATCTTATGACGATGGCCAAGGACGGGAGCATCCTCTTTATGAACTTCGATGCTCCTGATCCTGAACGGAAGGTCTTTAAACTTTCGTACTTAAATCAGTTCGTAGAAGAGATAAAAGCCCTCTCCTAGAGAGCGTATTCCGTGATTTGTAGAAAATGATCCCGTTGAAGATGGGAAAATTTTCTACATTCCTGCTAGAGCGTATCATGCCGGCGTGCTTTCCGGAAAGTACAGAAAGGCGGCATGGAAGCCAGCGCGTTCAGATCGCGAATGGTCTTTTCATCCGGGGGTGGGACAGATGGCATCAATTTGACCACTCCGGAGGTTCTTTTTTGAGATTTTGCTGGGTTGTAAATCGCTATTGAGCTTTCGGACAAGTGGGCGGGCCAGGTGGCAATTGATTTTTTTTTCATCCGTCTAAAGGTTTTTTTGGGGTCGGCAGTGGTGCAACTTCCGACTGTCTTTCAAATGATGGTTTTTGATTCTGCTGTCAGGTCATTTGTATTCAAAAACAATACCACGGCCATATGCAGGCTGTTAAGAATCAGTGAAGAAGGGGATATAACAATACGCTAACAATAAAAAGGCTGAATTTTCACCGGTGGGAAATCTTGCACCGAAAAAGAGGCTATTATCCCTTATATTAGAACTCTATTGAGGAAGACTTTCATAATACGACTTGCTGCTGTGTTGGGCTGCTGGATGGTTTGTCTCAGCTGTTTAGGCCAGATCCCGGACAGCTCCCGACGAGAACATCATCATCATCCCGCGGACAGCGCCCGGAGGAGCAGGTTCATGAACAACAATATCTTTCAGTTCTTTCGCAATGCCATCAGCCATGGCGGGCCTGCCTCGGATACGAATATAAAACCCATCATCGCGGGTCATGTGGATTCGCCGGCATTGGCCGCGGCGCTCAATACCCGGAGCGAAACCCCTTTTATGCCGTTTGAAGGCAAGATCATCCGGCATATCATTATAAAAGGGTATGGATTCGAACAGACTTTTACGGATACATCTAAGCGTCTGCAATATTTTGGCACCCGGCTACTGAACCAGATGCACCGGAAGACCCGGTCCTGGGTGATCCGCAATTCATTGTTCATCAAGGAAAATACGGCGCTCAATCCCTTTAAGGTGGCGGATAACGAACGTCTCATACGTAGTCTGAACTATATTCAGGACGCCCGTATCCTGGTGAACACCCTGCCGGACAACGAGGACTCGGTGGACCTTGTAGTGGTCGTCAAGGACCTGTTCAGCATTGGGGGAGAGCTGAGCAGCTTTGGCCTTGGGCCTACGAGCATAAGAGGGAATGTCAGCGAGGCCAACTTTTTGGGAATGGGACAGAAGATCCAGGGAGGGGTCATCATCGAGCAGACCCGGACCCCGCATTTTGGGTATCAACTGCTGTACAATAAGACCAATGTCTACCGGTTTGTCGACGCCACGGCCTCCTATACCCAGATCAATAACAACCTGAAGGATGGCATGCCCGATGAAGAGGCCTGGTTCCTGCAGCTGTCGCGACCATTGTATGCACCC
>DASZWE010000534.1:0-5584 GCA_035546735.1 Puia sp. | reverse complement strand
TTCTGTCGATGATCTTGTCCCTACCGGAATATAAAAATTTCAGCAGCTCATTTTCCCTGAAAGATAGTTTCCGCTCCGCTCCATCCAGCTCCAGCACTTGTCTTCTCCAGAGGAACCGGTATCTCCCCATATCCACCGACTCCCCCGACAAGGACGCCGGCGCCCCCTCTTTACTACGCAGCGTATGCTGTATCCGCACGATCATCTCCTCCATGCTGAATGGCTTCCGGATATAATCATTACCTCCCAGCGTAAAGCCCTTCACCACATCCTCCGTCCTGCTCTTGGCCGTGACAAAAAGAATAGGCACATCCTTGTCCAGATCGCGTATCTCCTCCGCGATCTCAAAACCATCCTTATTGGGCAACATGATATCCAGCACACATACATCCGGGCGTTGTTTCGCAAAGATGGGTAACACCCGGGCGCCGTCGGTTTCCATCAATACCTCGAAACCCCTGCTCTCCAGGCTCTCCTTGACGATCTTCCCCAAAAAAAGCTCATCCTCGACATATAGTATCTTTATTTTAGGCATAACCACGCGGGATTTTTATGGTGAAAATACTTCCGAACCCTTCCTTACTACGCACCTTGATCTCCCCGCCATGTCGGTTGACCACATAGGCCACATAGCTAAGACCCAGCCCATAACCCTTTATATTATGATGATCCCCCGTAGGAACCCGGAAAAATTTTTCGAAAATCCTGTCTCTGTAGTCGGCAGGAATGCCGATCCCATTGTCAGTGACAGACAAAAGGATATGATCGGAGTCCCCGTGCAGATTGATCATCACCCTGGGAGTCGCCTTGCTGTACTTCAACGCATTGTCCAGGAGATTGTAGATAACACTGGTAAAATGCATTTTGTCCGCCTGTAGCTGGAATCTCCCCGGATCACTATGCGCTGGCCTTACTCTTCCCGTATTTTCATGGCCTCCCGTTCCCTCTGCCGCAATATTCAACCCTGGTCCGTCCCGTCCTGTCTCATCTTTCCACCCTTGCTCGTCCGGCCCCGTCTCGTCGTTCCGACCTCGCTCGTCCGGCCCCGTCTCACCCCGCCCCGGCCCTACCACCCTTATCCCCGGCTCATTCGGCCCCGACAGCAGTTTGACTTTTGCCTGATGTTTCTCAAACTGTAGCCGCATGGAAGCCATGACGTCCTCCACCAGGACCTTGAGGTCGAACTCATCCTTCCTCAGCTCGATCTCCTGTTTTTCAAACAGGGACAATTTCAGCACCTTATCCACCAGCAGCGACAGACGTTGTAGCTCATGCGCGCTGATCTCCAGGTACTCCCTCGTGCGGACAGGGTCTTTCAAGGCATCGAACTCCTTCAACGCCTCGACGGCCACGGTCACAGTGGCAATAGGGGTCTTCAGCTCGTGGGTGATATTGCTGATAAAGTCGTTCTTCAGTAGGATGAGCTTCTGCTGTTGCCGCCAGTTGCGATACAACAAAAGAAAGGAAAGGATCGTGACACCCACCAATACCAGCGAAAAGAGCAGCTGCGGGCCCAGCCGCCGCGCCATCAGCCAGAAAGTATTCTCCAGACGTACCTGGTACGATATGGGTTTGGCAAAACCAAGGATCACACTGCCTTCATCGACGTCGGGACGGATCACACTGCCTTCCTCCTTGTCCGGAAGGATCACTCTCCCTTCCTCCCCGTCGGGGATGAACGTCCGGTCCTTTCTCCCTGACATAGGCGTCGCCTTGATGACAAATGACGCATGTATCCCTTCCTTTGATAATACCTGTGCAAACCTGTCTTGCATTTCCTTCACTGTCACCGGTTCCTGCAAAGAATCCACCCTTGCCAGAAAGGCGGCAACCCCACCGCCAGCTCCATGCTTTTGAAAGAACACCTCGTTGACACCCGTATCGGAAGACTTGACCCCCTGATCGCCGCGCATAGTGACGATGACAGATCGGGCATGCCCCTTCTCCACCGGGCTATCCGGAGAAAACCTGTCCCGGATAATATTCACCGTGCTCAATACGCCCACGGGCACCGGTGGCTCGCCGGCTTTGAAATGAAAAGAAGTATCGAGATGGAGCTTGGACGCCTGGAGCTTGAATAACGTCTCCCTGAACAAAAGATTAGTCCGGAGGGTGAGCACTCTGTTCTCTTCCACATAGTTCTTCCTTAACCAGTAGGCTTGGAAAAGCACGATCGCCGCGATCGTCACCACCATTAATAGTATAGATATCCGGCGCTTCATATATCGACGCTCCAAAAATAGATAAAGGGCTGCTGCCGGAAGAAAACATTAACCTTAATTAACATTAAACCAATGGCGTTTAACCTGCCCTGCCTCCCGTCACCAATAGATTTGCAGCTAAATCGATAATGTATGCTCCTGAAAAAACAACTACTGCTGACAATCCTGATCCTCACCGCCCTTCCCGCCGTCTACGCCCAGGTCAAAGAAGGCCGGATAGTCTATAAAAGAAAGATAAACATGCATCGCCGCCTGGAAGATGAAAGCATGAAAAGAATGGTGCCCGAATTCGACAGCACCCGATCCGAACTGCTGTTTTCCACCGACCAGTCGCTTTACCGCAACATAAAGGAGGCCGAAGACATCCGCGACCAGGCAGGAGAGGACCAGGACAGACCCGTCATGCACATGAAATTTGACGGCGGCGACGACCAGACCTATAAGAACTATACATTACAGAAAATGACACAGCAAAAGGAACTGGGACCAAAAAAATACATCATCGAAGACAGCTTCCCCCACTACACCTGGAAAATGGAGACGGACACACAGACCATCCACGGATATCTCTGTAAAAAAGCCGCCACAAAAGGACGCCAGGGCAACGCCGTCACGGCCTGGTATACGGAAGATATACAATGCCCCTCCGGACCGGAAGAATACGGTGGCCTTCCCGGACTCATCCTCCGACTCGACATCAACGATGGAGAAGTGGTCTTCACCGCCGACGACATCGACACAAAAGGGCTGGACAAAGGACTGGTCCATGCCCCCACCGACGGCAAAAAGATCACCCGCGAAGCCTTCCGTAAAATGATGGAAGATCAGTTCGGACCCGGCGCCGGTGGCGGGCGACCCGTCATCAGGATCATACGGGATTGACCACCCGGAATAGCCGGCGCAGGATCGATACGAGGGGGCTATTGCTTGCTTATACCAGTAATTTGCAAATCTTTACATTAATATACAAGTTTGTAAACTTGCGCTGTAAACTTTTGGAATGCTGACAAAGGATGCTATACGCTTATTTTTCAGTTGCTAAAAGAGAGATATCCAGATATGGAAAGCTAAATTAATCGAGACAGGAAATTTCTCGAACCAGTTCATTTGTTTAACAACACGGGCTCTGTTGCGGAACTGTTTCAGCTTTGATTTTTTAAGTATATTTGCCTATCGTGAAACAGGTTACGTTACATATCCCCGATAATTACCCTCTTTTTATGGAGCTGGCCCATAGCCTTAACTTCGTCAAAAAGATTGAGGTGGAAGAAAATCCTTCCAAAGGGAAAGTCTTGAAAGGGATCAAGCAGGCGGTTAAGGAAGTTAATCTTGTCAAGGCCGGAAAATTGAAGGCCCGTGACGCAAGAGAACTTATAAATGAATTATAAGGTTTAAGTATTCCTTTTTGACACTTATTGAATACGATTTCTAATGAATCCTTTCCGCGCTTTTACAACACTTCTGCTTCTGATGCTTCTAAATAGGCCTGGCCCTACAAGAGCTCAGCGAAATCCGCCATCAAGTAAAATTTTATCAATAGGGGAGACATCGGCCATCATCAATGATGCAGTGAGAAAGCAATTTGGCATCGACTTTACAATTGTTCGCGTATATAAATATGTCGACCGGTCGGGACAGTATTATTGTGTGCTGACTGAAAAGCTTGATTCGCTGACCGAGAATGATAAAGGGGGCTATGACAGCCTGCATTATAAAATCCGGGCCATAAACCTAAAGGAGGATTCGGGAAAGTTTAAAAAGGTTTGGGAAATAAATGACTATGCCATCCGCGACCAGAAGTTTGTGGATGTCGAGCAGTCCATATGGTTTTGGACAAGATATGTAGAGTTTACTGACTTTGATGATGATGGGATCATAGAGCCTGTCATCGTGTATGGATCGGGCACCGAAGACGGTGAAGGTGGGAGAATAAAGTTTATAATCTATTATAAAGGGCAAAAAGTCGCTATCCGGCATCAGGACAGTGATCTCGATGAAGGGCGAAGTACGCAGGTTGATAAAGCATACTATAACCTTCCTTCGAAATTGAAGGTGAGTTTAACGGCCAAGATGGATGCAATGAATAAGGCAAGGCAGGGTATTTTCGAGAAGACCTCTTTTTAAGCGCTCATTCATATAATATGAATCGCTTGCAGCAACACTGCTAATGTCGGGAAAGCTTCTCACTCCGTCCTCAAACTCTCCACCGGATTGGCAACCGCCGCCCGCAACGCCTGCCAGCTCACCGTCAGCAAGGCAACGGTCACGGCAGAAAACCCCGCCAGCGCGAAAACCCACCACGACATCGTCGTCCGGTAGGCAAAATCCTGTAACCACTGATGCATAAAATACCAGGAGACAGGCGCCGCAATGACAAAGGCGATCAGCACCAGGATCACAAAATCCCGGTTGAGCATGACGGTAATATCCGTAACGCTGGCCCCCAGCACCTTGCGGATCCCTATCTCCTTCGTCCTTCTTTGTGCCGTGAATAACCCAAGCCCGAAAAGACCCATACAGGAAATAAAAATAGTCACACCCATCGCTACATTGATCAGCCAGGCCGTGTTTTCCTCCTGGCCATAAAGCCAGGTGATGGATTCATTCAAAAAACTGTATTGAAAATCATCGTGGGGGAACACCTTCTTCCATTCCTGCTCCATCCCCGCCAGCAGCGCCTTTACCTCCTTCCTGTTCTTTTCTGACGCCGTCAGCCTTATAGCCAGGCTATGTTCCTCGTCCGGAACATTCCCAATGGCCGCGGGCAATATAGCTTCATGAAAAGACCCCTGGTGGAAATCTGCGACAACCCCCACAATAGGGTAGAAACGGTCCCCATAAGGCCCCTTCCATTCCACCTCCTTGCCAACGGCTTCTTCAGGCTTTTTGCATCCCAGCGCCCTGGTAAAAGTCTCATTGACGACGAACTCCTTCAGACTGTCAGTAGGTAAAAGATTCCGGCCGGCTACCAGCTTCATCTCATAAAAAGGAACATATCCGTCATTTCCCCATTCTGCCACCGTATTGATATCGATGTCTTTTTTACCATCTTTATAGGTGAGCCCAAAATCCCTCCTGGCAAACCCCATGGGAGCATTTCCCTGTAACAGGACCTTATCGACTCCCCTCAATTTCTGAATATTCGCGGCAAAGACCTGCAGGCCGCCCCGCTTGTCTCCCCATTTATTGATGGTAATGATCCCATCCGTACTAAACCCCTTATCGGTATCCTGCATAAAATTTATCTGCTTCCCGATGACCATCGCCGCCACGATAAACACGAGCGATACGGTGAACTGGAATACGATCAGCGCCTTCCGCAACCCGATCTTTTCCGTACCCTTGTGCAGCGTCACCCCTTT